>JAFULP010000026.1 GCA_017473285.1 Clostridia bacterium | reverse complement strand
TTGAGAGACATTGAAACATTGTACAAAATACTAAATTAGTTATCGACTCAACTTATGCTGATGGTGTTAAATTGGTTTATGTAGAAGGGACTTCTAATTTAACATTCTTTGAACAATACAAATCTTATTCGGACGATATTAACAATATATATAACGGGCTAAAAAATGACGGTTATTATGTGTTGAATGAACGAGAAATTACTTCGGTTATTACAATACTATTTAAAATTAATATTTCGACATACAAAAGTATGGATATTGGCTTATTTAACGAAATGATTGACAATGAAAAATTTGTAAAATCTCAATATGATTTATTGTATGGAGAATGGAATAAATCTACCACTTATGAAATCAGCGGAAGAACATATGCTGATACATTACTTGTGTTAAATCAAAACAATGAATTAGATGATTACCTATTGTACGCATTAGGATTTATCGAAGATAGCGAAATGGACAATTTGTTTAGTGCTATGCTTGAGGATAAGGATTATACAATCAAAATTGATTATAATAATATTGTTGGAAAAGAATTTAAAGTTTATTTAAAAAGTGACACATACTATAATAATGGCACAAATTATGTACAAACCGAAAACAAAAAACCTGCTGATGAAAATAAAGACAATTACATAACCTTACGCATTAGCGGAATTGTAAAAGTAAATGACGAAACTAACGGCGGAGCGTTGGATGAAGGTTTGGTGTATCCTAAAGCATTTACCGATTATTGCATTGATAAATTCAATACATCTGCCCCAGTGGTAGCCAACAACCTTGTGCCTATCGACAAATCTTCTCCTAAATCTATTGCTATATATGCCAATAGTTTTGAAATGAAGGAAATTATTGAAGATTTTATTAGCGAATATAACGCTGGCGTTGGCGAAGACCAAAAAATTACTTATACCGACTATATGTCGCTTATGATGTCAACAGTTAGTTCGATTGTGGACACTGTGTCATATGTGTTAATTGCATTTGTATCAGTTTCATTAATTGTATCTAGCATTATGATTGGCATTATAACATATATTTCAGTATTAGAGCGCACCAAGGAAATTGGTGTATTGCGAAGCGTAGGCGCATCCAAAAAGGACATCAAGCGTGTGTTTACCGCTGAAAGTTTGATTATTGGATTTGCATCGGGTATGTTAGGTATTATTATTACATTATTGTTATGTATCCCTATTAATATTATATTTAAAGCATTTACAGGTATTGGAACTCTTGCAATGTTGCCTGTAGGTGGCGGAGTAATACTAGTGCTTATCAGTATGTTGCTAACATTTATTGCGGGATTAATACCGGCGCAAGTGGCATCTAAAAAAGACCCTGTGATTGCACTAAGAAGCGAGTAAAAGGAGATAATTATGCAGAAGAAAAAAGACTATAATTACATATACTATTTTATACAATTTGTGTTGGTGGGCTTGCTAATTATGTTTATTTGCACATATTTTGCAGATGTGCAAGCCACTGAAGTGTTTAGGGAAAGTAAAGCAAATATTTTAAACTGCATTTATTGCCTACTATTTTCATTCTTGCCATTTATATTAAAAAGATGGAATATTCACTCCACTAAAACATTGCAAGTGTACTTCCTATTAGCAATAATTGTACACTTTATACTAGGTGGCACACTACACTATTATCGTGATGTATGGTTCTTCAGTTTTATTGTGCACTTGATTAATAGTTTTCTAATTGCCACCATAATATATGGTATATTACTCAGACATTGCAAAAATCAAAGTAAATTCTTTATGTTTATGGCCACTGTTGCATTTACTGCCCTTGTTGGCGTGCTTTGGGAAGTGTGTGAATATGCAATTGACGGAATGTCTGGCTCAAATATGCAACGCTTTAACAATTCGGTAACCAACGAACCATTTATTGGTCGTGTAGCCCTAAAAGACACTATGATTGACTTAATGATGGACACTTTAGGTGGGTTGCTTGCAGGATTATACTTTGCATTTACTAACATCAAAGGTGTGCCATTATATAAATTTTTAGAATTAAAATATGTAAAAGCCGATACAAATATTTCGTATCAAGAAGATATTGTTGATAATCAAAAATTACAAAATGCTAAAGCCGAAAAGAAGGCACTTAAACTTGAAGAAAAAAACAATAAGCGTAAAAGCAAAATAGAAAAAAAGCAATACAACAGATTGTATAAGCAAGAAAAAAATAAAACCAAAAAACAACAAAAATTATCCAAAAAGCAAGATAAAACAACAAAGAAACTAGACAAACAAACTAAATCAAATAAAAACTCTAAATCAGTTGATAGCACAAATCACGAACAAGACAAAACTTAACATTAGGAGTTTGTATGAAAACTAAATTTCCAGTTATTTTGGATGTTGACACAGGCATTGATGATGCGGTGGCAATAATTATGGCTTGTTATCAAAAGCAATTAGATATTAAATTAATAACTTGTTGCTTTGGCAACACCGAGCAAAGCAATGTGGTTAAAAATACTATTACTGTACTTGAAACTATTAATTGTCAAGATATTCCAGTATGTGCAGGAGCGTCTGCACCAATAGCCAACGAGCATCACATAATTAGGGCGCATGGAATTAATGGATTGGGCGGATACGAAAAAGATATCAACACCAAGCCACTAACCACCGATTGCTCACAGGCTATGCATGATGTTGTTAGCAAAAATGAACTAACCTACATAATTGCATGCGGACCATACACTAATATTGCTAATTATATTAAAAAATATCCAAAAGATATAAGCAAAATTAAATTAATTGCTGTTACGGGATTAAATTATATTGACCCTATCAACCCTTATTTAAATTTTAATATTATGATAGACAATGACAGTATGAAATATGTGTTAAATAAAATCCCTAATATAGTATTTTGTACTTCAGATATGGGGCACAAAGCATATATACCCACAAGCCAATTTGACAAATCTTCCAAATATAGCACAACAGGACAATTTTTAGCCTCAATCTATCCTAGCCACAAAGATAGAACGGTTAAAGATGGTGCTGCCTTGCATGACGCTTGCGGAGTGGCATGGCTGGTTAAGCCTAATATGTTTAAAATATCTTACGCAAAAGCAGAATTTAAAGCCACAAGTGATGGCACTGAATATTTAAATTTTGATTACACTAGCCAAACGCCAAATGTTATTGTTACTACAGATATTAACAAGCGTGCATTTTATTCATGGTATTATAATACATTAAAATCAATTAAAATATGATATATAAAAAATCTCTTATAAGTTATAAGAGATTTTTTTATCTTAAAAATTTGTATAAATAAAAAACCTACCAATAATTTGGTAGATTTTGTTATGCCATATTAACCCGCAATCCAAGTTTGATTACCTTGATTTACTGGTTCTACATCATTTGGATAATGAATAATGCCAGTGTTAACTATTGTTGCTACTGGGTCATTGTTAAAACTACAAGACACTACATTTATACTAGAATTTGTATTAATGCTTGCTGCTAAACCTGCTTCAGCAGTTTGTGCAACATATATCATTGTACTACTTTCGTTGCCAACCATTTCACAATCAGTTACAGTGATATCAAATTCAGTTTGACCTTCGCTATTGCGATATGAATCAGTTGCCAAGCAAGAGCCAATTGCAAAGAATTTATCAGATGTTGTTTCAAAACGGTTTGCTAATCCTACATTTACAAGTTTGCAACCATTTAGATTAACTGTACCATGCTTTACATATATAGCATCTCCGCCTTGGAAATAGCAATTAGTAAAGTTAAATTCACTATTAGTATTGATAAATGCGCCAACACCAAATTCACTTTCTGTAACAGTAGATTTATTAGAAGTAAACGAACTATTATTAGCATTTAATTTAATTTTTGAACTGCTGTTATGAGCAAAGATTGGAGTGGCTTGACTGCCAGTAACTTCACAGTCCAAACTATTGATATTTAATACTATGCTATCTTCAGCGCCACGATTCATGAAACTAAATATGTACAACAAATCTTGTGAGCAAATTGAACCATTGCTTATATTCATATTTATTTTACCATAATTGGCATTTAACATAAACAGCGAATTATTTGTTGCTTGCTCAACATCAGTATTTATGGTGTAACCTCTTAAATCCAAATTAATATTTAGCGTTAAACCTTCAGGCACACCATCTTTGGTTACAAAACTTTGAAGATTAATTTCATTTTCCAATGTAATATTTTCGTCCAACACAATGCTATCTTCAGCGCTAGCAGTTGTTAGCACATCCTCAAAAGTTGCGTTGGTTTCATATCTCTGAACACAACCATTTTTACATGTCCTTGTATAATACACCTCATCATTTGAAATATGATAAGTCTTAGCGCCATAGGTGTGTTTATGTGGTTGCTCTATAAATTTAACTGCTAACACAGTGCCAATTAATAGCACACACGCAACGGTTGAAATAATTAAAAACAATTTCTTTTTCTTCATAATTCCCCCAATCTAACCAATAGGTTTAAATCAATAATCCTTTAAAGCCCTGTTTTGATTTAGTATTCTATACAATTAGTATAAACAATTCTTCAACATAAATCAAATATTTTTGATATTTTTTGCAATTATTATTAAATTTTGTAGTCCGCAATCATCGTTAAATACAACAAATCGTGCTTTTACCACCAATCTAATATACAATACAAAAAATAAAAGGCTAAAATTTAGCCTTTTAAAAATCAAATAAGTCATCGTCGTCATCGTCTTCTTTTGATGAATTTCGATTTTTCATAATTTGGTTACGTTTAGTAATGTCATAATACATCCTACCCTCATCAAAACCTGTCATAGGAATATATTGTTCAGGCGGTGGGGTTATGCTGTATATATCGGTTGCTTCAAAGTATGGTGTAAACTTATTTTTATACACGCAAGGCGGATCAAACGATTTAATTATCAAATATCTTTCTTTACGGAAAGTATTTAATTCGTGTGGATAAGCAATTGGCCTTGTTTGAGTTTGTTTACTCTTACTTTCGGTTTCCTTGCCGTCAGGACCTTTGCTGGTATTGACGCTGGTAATTTCAATAGTTTTGTTACCAAGAATTTTGCTAAACTCTTCGTTAGTATTATGGTCGTCCGAACCTACATAAACCGAAATTGGACAGTTATTACGAATAATTTGCGCTTCATGGTCGCCATATTTATTGTTTAATTGTGCATACGATTGAATTACTAATTGATAGAATATACCACGGCTTCGTGCAACTGCCAAGGTTGTACCAAAATTGTTAAACTTAGGCATATTACCAAATTCGTCTAGTTCAAAGTACACATTTCGCTTCAACCTTCCACCTAAAGAGTTGGCTTTTTCAACCAAACGCTTATACATTTGGGTAACAAATAATGCACCTAATGGATGACGAACTTCAATTTGGTCTGGAATATGCACAAATATTGCTGTTGGTTTTTCGTCAATCTTATTAAAGTCAATTTCATTAGTGCTGGTCATTAGGCTGATACCTTCATCACTAAATGCAATAGTTTTGCTTGATACAAAGCCCATGTAGTTTTTACTGGTTGTTTCGGCGTTGTTTAAGGCAGAGTTGGCAAGTTCACGCACCTTTGAAAATTTGTCACGATATTCAAACAAATATTTTTTTAATGTTGCATATGTGTCTCTACCAGAATCACTAAAGTTACATATCTTATACACGTTATAAAAGTTAAATTTATCTTCAGTTAAGCCTAATTCTGGGTCAGTACTATCTTCTAACATGGCTAGTATTACCGCTTGAATAAGTTTTTGGGCAACGGTTTCCCAGTTGGCATCATTGGTGTTAACAATTGGTGCTACAGCGGTTACCACATCTTGAATTTCGGTAAATGCTGCCGCTTGAAGTTTGCCTTTAACCACGTTTAAATCACGGTCCAAGTTGTTGCGGTTAGCATATGCGGTACGGTTAAATTCGTACCAATTGGTGTTTTGCCAATCAAAGTTGCTATCCATGATTAACTTCTTGGCTCTTGGGTCCTCGCCTGCTTGGTGAATTTTAACTTCCCTTGTAATATTCAAACTACGATGATATGTACGATACACATAAGTTAATGGATTCCATTTGGACGAACCATAAGGGTTGTCAAGGTCCAATCTTAAAATTTCGTATCCTTCACTTTTTAACTTTTCAGCATTTTGCTCGTACAAATCTTTTTTAGGGTCAGTGATTACAAACGAAGGCTTTGCAGCGGTCATTGACAATAACTGAATTGTTGGATTGATGTATTGTGATGATTTACCTGATGAAGTGGTACCAACAATTAATGTGTGTATAGGCTTGATAAGGTTAATTTCAATATTTTGACCCACTTTTTCCGCTCTTACAAGCACACCATCCTTGTTTAGGGTTCTAATATTTTTGGTTGTGCAAAAGTTAAACTCTTTTTTGCTTTTCAAATCATCTAAAGACACAAAGTCATTGCTAAAATATTGTTGAATATCTTTACCCTTTTCGTCTTTAGCCTTGTCAAATGAACCTTTCTTTTTGTCCTTAGGTTTGCTATCTAGCAATCTAAACAACCAATATATTATCCAAATGCCATAAATCATAAAGGTAAAAAATAATGTAGATGCGTCAGTTAAATATGAAGCATCAATACTAAATTCACCATTATTAATATATGACACAATAACAAGTGATGCCAAATATACTATTACAAAAATAACTACATTTAGTAACACCCTTTTTAAAAATTTTCCCATACTTAAATTAATTTGCAATTGCACCATAGATTATATGGCGCAGTTACAAACTTTCTCCTTTATTAAAAGAATAATACTTATTGATAATCTTGTCAAGTGATTATCTTACTTTCATTCTGGTTCTCAACCAAATAAATGTTCCCACCAATGCCGCAACAATAGCAACTACAACAATAATTAAAATAATAGATACCATGTTTAAAGGCTCTTTAATTTTAAAGTTGAAACTTGTAGCAATGTTACCGCTGTCACCCATCAATTGAACATAATATTCACCAACATTTTTAACTTGTATTTCAGTAATCGAGTTGCTTGAATTTTCATCAATGCGCAATACAACTTCACCATTAATTACTAAATTACAATCACCAATTTGGTCATAAATATTGGCAGCATTAAATTTAAGTGTAACTGTTTTGGTGGTGGTTTCACCCGCCTTAATTGATGAATTTATAGTTGCAGTTTCGTTGTTTAGTGTAAACGAAAATTCGGCTCGTCTTGCAGGTAGCAAATCGTCATCATCCACTTCGTATACTACTCTAAACTTCATTTTGCCTTGAGTTGATGAACCAAATGCTTCAATTAATCTTTCATAGGTTATCAACTTGTTGTACACATTTGCACCCTCTGTATTAGATTTGTCTTGCAACAAGTCAATAAACTTGTCCGTCACATCCTTTTCAGCGGTTTTGGTAATACTATGTACTGAAATAATGTTGTATCCATATATCGAGGTAAAGTCGAGTGCTGTGCGGGCTTCGTTAGGATTTAGTATTGTAAATACTAGTTGACTGGTTACGGTCATATCTGTACCTAACAACTTAGCTGAAATTGTAATCAAATATGTGCCATATGCCTTAAATACATAAGTTGTAGATTCGGTTGGATGCTCGTAGCCTGTATAGTTTTTGCCATTTAAAACGGCGGTCAAACTAATTGTGTTAATGTCGTAATTATTTTTACCTGTAGCGTCGTTATAACGATTGATTTGTAATGTAATAGGGCTATCGTAATACGCATAGTGAATAGGGGCTTCACCATTAACTGTATATAGAATGTCCTTCATTACAACAACTGTAAAGTAATTCAATGTTGACGTTGATGTCCTAAAGTATTGAACATTGCCTGCCTCGTCCATTATTTCCAACTTATAACTTCCACTGTTTTTAAATTCGATGGTTGTTATATCATCTTCACCGCCAATCACACGCTTAGCAAACATATTGTTGTAATATATATCAATAATTATCTTATTATGTCGCTCTAGTGCATTTGAGCCTGTGTTTCGGTTATACGAATTAAATGTTAGCTTATAGTACTCAGCATTTGCATTGTATATTGTCTTTGATGTTCCGCCACTTAGTAAATTTTCACCGTCTTGTGACGAGTTTGTTATAAACGAAAGCGTTGATAATATGTCTTGATTTTTATCCGTCTTGTACACTTCCATAATTACCGCAAATGTACGATAATTTGACCTAAATATGTGATAGAAAGTAATGGTTGCGTAACTTGTTCCTGCTGGAGTGTAATACAAACTATTTACACCATTATCTTGGTTAGAATGTAATGTTAATTGTTCATTAGAAATATACATAGGTATAGCGGTTTTTAAGCC
>JAFULP010000025.1 GCA_017473285.1 Clostridia bacterium | reverse complement strand
GACTGCCATGATGCACAATTTCGGGCTCCATCAATTCCATTTCGTCCAAACTTGGCACAACAATGCCGTAGCCAGTTTCCTCCACTTGGGTTAAGGCTTGTTTGATTTTATCGTAACCCATTTTGGCGGTAGTTAATTCTTTTAAACAACTGATTAATTCAAAATCGTTGTTGATGTCACAACCGCATTGTATGCTTAGCACCTTATAGAATAAGTTTTCCTTAGCCACCACATCATACATTACTTCGCCTTGCCCCATTTGGATATTGCTGGATAAGATTGGATCAAAGTTTTCGCTTTGCTCAAATAATGCAACATTGGCATCGCCCACTGTTTGCACTTCTTGCACACCATTCATCACCGTCTCAATAATTTCGTTGATTATTGGATGGTTATTAGGCAGTGCTCGTAAATAGTTTGGTATTTTTACGCTAACCACTTCAAGTGGAAATTGAGTTAACACATTACTCATTATATTATCAATATCTCCTTTCGATAAATTACTTACATCACAGCACACTACTGGCACTTTGTGTTGGGTTTGTAGTGCCGACTTTAATTTTAAAGTGTCTTTGCTTTGTGGCTTTGCGGAATTAAGCACAATTACAAATGGTTTTTTACTAAGCCTTAGTTCTTTTACCAATTTGCTTTCTGCCTTTGCATAACTTTCCCTTGTAATGTCGCCAAAACTTCCATCCGTTGTCATAAGAATAGCGATATTTGAGTGTTCGCTAATTACACGCTTGGTGCCCAATGTTGCCGCTTGCGTAAATGGCATACGCTCCTTGCTCCAAGGGGTTTCTACCATGCGAGGTTTGTCATTTTCCTCATAACCGCTAGCACCATCAACCAAGTACCCTACGCAATCAATCATACGCAACTTAAAGTTGATGTTGTCAAGGTTTACTTCCACTGGCTCATTTGGCACAAATTGTGGTTTTGTAGTCATTACCATTGTGCCATCCGCCACCATAGGCAATTCATCTTCCGTGCGTGCTAAATCATACTTATTTGCAATATTTGGCAACACAAGTTCACGCATACATTTGTTGATAAAGGTTGATTTTCCGCATCTAACCGGCCCTACAACTCCAATATACACCGCCCCATTTGAGCGCTTGGCAATATCCTTGTATATGCCATAGTCAAAATCCATACATCCTCCAATATTTGTAATTTAAACTAATGTATGTGACAAAATTTTCAAATATTACAAAGTAGTCAAATATATGCCAAATTTTTATTTTATATTATTATCATAAAAAAAGCCAAACCAAAAAAGTTTGACTTGATTTTTAGATTAATCGTTAATGATATTATTTGTTTTTATTAATAAATTCAATTATTTCATCTTGTGTGCCAAGACCAACCATTGTATCAACCACTTGACCTTGCTTAAATATAAGCAAACTTGGTATTGAGAATATGCGATAATCTTTTGCAATATCTTCACTTTCATCTACATCTACAGCATAAAAAGGTACATCTAGCATCAAAGTTTCAATTTCTTCCAAAATTGGCTTTAACATCCTGCAAGGACCACACCAATTTGCTGAAAAATCTACAACACAAAAATTATTTTTATTGATTTTATTAAAATTTGAACTACTTAATTTTTCCATAAAAACTCCTTATAATTATGAAGACGGCTAAAGCCTTATAAAATGAAGTCGCTCCACTTATGAAAGTATGAAGACGCTTCGCATATGAAGTCGTGATTTCATCACTTATTAAGGTTGGATTATAAATACTTAATATAATCTTACCTCAATAAGCAAACTTGTTTGCGTCTTCATATTTTCATACTTTCATATTTTCATACCTAGGTGCGACAGCGTCCGAAACTTTCTTGTGACGCAAGAAAATATCATTTTGCACTAGCAAAACATCACTTGCGCCAGCATACATCACTTTAACAAAGTTAAAATATCTCTCGCCATAGTCGAACATCAGTACATATTATGAAATTAATGTGTTAATCACATAGTGTGCAATACTGCACGCCATTGCCACTGGATAGTATGATATGCTACCCACTGGGCTAGATTTGATTGCAAGACTAGGCGTGTAGCACACTTTTAAATGCTTAATGCCTTGCTCCTTACAATATTTACGAAGTAGTTTGGCAAGAGCGTCGTTTTGCGTTTTGAATATATCTACCACTTCAAAATGCGGATTGTCGGCATATCTATTGCCCGCACCCATACTACATAGCAAATTTAATTCGCTACACTTTGATATCAAGTGTTGCTTTGCTTTAATATCGTCAATACAATCTATAATCATAGTGTACCCAGTTAGGTCGATATTATTTGTGCTATCAAATTTTTGATTTAGTGCGGTCAAATTGATATCTGGGTTAATGTCCTTTAATTGACTGGCTAGCACATCAACCTTATATTTGCCTATTGTAGATTGAAAGGCTACAAATTGCCTATTGATATTGCTTTGGCTAACCGTGTCAAAGTCCATAATAGTAAGATTGGTGATACCCGCACGCACCAACATATGCGCAACCGCACCACCCACACCGCCTACACCTATAAGCAATATATTTGCTTGCTTTATCTTT
>JAFULP010000024.1 GCA_017473285.1 Clostridia bacterium | reverse complement strand
TATTTGAAACGATAGACCCATTTAAAAATTAATACGGTTCGCGAAACGCACTAGCGAACTACGCGTTTACGCGTCCTGCGAATAAATGAGGGTTTTACCCGATATATGAAAAACCACGGGTTATACCCGTGGATTTTTATTGTATTGAAATTTATATTAGGTATGTTATAATATGTATAACATTAAGGAGAAAAGTATGGGTTTATTAGATTTTATTGCAAAAAATGTGTTTGGGATTAGAGATGATGAAGATGCTATTAGAAATATTAGTGACAGGGCGCTTACACCAGAGGAATATTATAATGAGTATATATCAGGCTTTGTTGAAAGTGAAAGTAAAAGCATTGAAGAAGATTGGAAAGACATTAGGGGTAGGGAGGAATGTTCAATATATTATCCTGATGTAAGTAAATTAAACTCTGATTTAGAAAAATATATGTATCTAACTTGCCCAGAAGGTGCTGTTGATTTAAGCTATTTATATTGGGAGACACTAGACGATAAATATACTAGATCGGGCGATTTGAAAAATGATATTATGATATTCTTAGAGGCAATATACAAACATGAGGTACATAGACATTTAACTGGTAGTAACATTATAGCGTTGGAAAGATTGGTTAAGGAAAAGCAAACTTTGATAGACTATTACAACACAGATAATACAGATGCTTGGAACTTATAAAATAGTATAAAGACACGCTTAAATATAGCGTGTTTTTTGTTATTAAGTAGCCATTACGAATGTTTAACTGTTATTTGTATATATTTCGACAAAATTAGTAAGTTTATATCAATTTTTATTTATATTTTTGTTTGGTTTTTTGTAGTTTTTGGTATACAATTGGCTTGGTAAAAGGAGATAGAAATGACTCAAAGCAAAAAATCAGGGGTTTTGTACAATCTTGCAAAACAAGCCAAACGAAGGATGAAAAATTATAACAAAGGCGGTTTGCAACATTTGTCGTATGCAAAATTAGCGTATTCGGACAAGGACCAATTGTTATACAAAAAAGTTTGCAAAATATTGGAAGAAGACAGGATTATTATCAATCCAATTAGCGAATTGATTGACAAAAAGTACTACGACACATTGTCGCTAGAAAGCAAGCAAAGATACATATTAGATTTGTCGGACAAATATCGTGAAATGAAAGAGCGCTATGATAGAGAGCGCAGTTTGTCACGAGCATCAAGTTATTAAACAAAAAACTATAGCCGTTTAGGTTATAGTTTTTTCGATTTAAACACCCAATAAATAACGACAAGTTACATCAAAAGTTTTTACTATCATTATTAATTTGCTTAAATAAGGAGTACTTTTACCTTTTTCCCACGAACTAATAGTGCTTTGACTAACATTAATTAATCTAGCCAATGCTTTAATAGTTAACCCTTTTTTAATTCTAAGTTGTTTTAATTTTTTGCAAAGTAACACATAAATTTCTCCTTTTATAATAATATTTTAATTAAAAAGTTGTAATAATTTAAGGCGTTTTAACTACATAACTTTTTAGTTTAATAATTTAATTATAACTATTTAAAAAATTTATATATAGACCTATACATTAGTTAATAAATACAGTAGATAACAAATTAAAGCAATATAATTAAAAGAATATAAATTTTGCATTATTTTAAATTAATTTTTGGTTATTTACATTTAATTTAGTTGTAACAATTTTTTATTTGTGCTACAATGCAAACAGGAGATTATTTTATGATTGCTTTAGCATTGATTATACATATTGCATTAATTCTTGCAATGATTATTGCGGTGGTTTGCTTTGAAACCGATTGCAAAAAGATTATTTTTTGGAACATTATAATTGTTGTAACTTCCATTTTTGGATTTATTACATATTTTATTTGTTTTTGCGACAAACCAAAACTTAAAAAGACTATTAAAACCAAATTTGAACAAGATGAAATTTATAAAAATTTAGTTAATTATTCGGTTAATAAAGTTGCATCCAATAATGAAACACTTAATTTTAACAAAAGGCACTATAGCGCTGAAATTTTAAAAAATAATGATATACAAGTTATGGATAATAACGAAGCGTTTGTTAATAATTTGTTAAGAGACCTTGAAAAGGCAAAAGAGTATATTATTATCGACAATGAATTGTTTTTAACAGGTATTAATAACGATAACATTATATCAATTTTGAAAGAAAAACAAAGTATGGGTGTTAGCGTAAAATGCATATTTGGTAAAAGTAAATTTGCGGACAGAAAAGTTATTAAAGACTTGCGCTCAAGGGGTGTAAGGGTTAATAGATTTAATAAGTATGATAAGTTTAATAAATACTACAAAAATGCTAAAAACTTAATATCTATTGACGGCAAAAGGGTATATATTTATAATACCGTTGAGTTAAAGTCGAAGGATAAACCTATAAGTTGCTCAAGTTTGTACTACAAACTTCAAGGTGAAATAGTTAAAAGCGTGGATTTGGATTGTCATTTAGATGTATCTTTTGCAACTCAAAAATATTATGAGTTGGAGCACAACGAATACAACGCACAAGGCGAACTTGAAATGCAATATGTTTCAAGCGTTGCCGATAAGGACTTTGAAGGATTGCTATTAAAGGCAATTAATGATGCTAAAAAGCGCATAATAATACATACCAACAAGTTTATACCAACACCAGCAATTAAGCAAGCGTTGCTTATGGCAATTTTGTCTGGCATTGATGTTAAGATTATGCTATCAAAAACTGGCTATTCAATGAATTATTATGCATCTCGTGCATACATTAAGGAAATGGCTATGTATGGGGCAACCGCATATATTTATGATGGCGTGATAGGCTCTAACTTTATTGTGATTGACAACTTGAATTTTGTGGGCAATTTTTCGATTGTTAATCTTGAAATTCGCAACAATTTACAAAGCGTGTTGATAATCAACAATGCAGATTTTTGCAACAAAACAGTAAACTATTTCAACGAAATGGTAAACAACAGTTACCGCATTTGTAAGCCTAAAAATGTATTGTTTAAGGAAAAAATATTTAAAAAATTCAACTAGGTGGTGTAACCATCAGCAAATAGGTTAATGTGCCGATTTGAATAGTAAGGTGGCATTATTTATTAAGTGCTCAATAACGTATTAGGCACTAAATTTAGTAAATAATTATACTAGACATTACATTTGGCATATTTAATTAGTTTTAGTGTTTACAGCAGTGGCGTGTGACTAAACGCATAAAATAGCATTTGCTATTTTGGTGCCGTCGATACAAAGACAAAAATAGGAGAATTATGATAGCAAAATTTGGAGTGGCAGGAGTGCCAGTTAACTATAAGGGCAAGCCTAATGACTTTTTTTATTGGTTAAAAGGTATGAATCTAAACGCATACGAAGTTCAATGTACATTTGGGTTCAAGATGAGTGACAAAACCAAGGAAAATATACTAAAAGCACAACAAGAAGGCTTTTATATTAGCATACACGGGCCATATTATATCAATCTTGGAAGCACAAACGATGCGGTTGTTGAGCGTAGTATTGATATATTAACCAAGGGTGTTGAACTTGCAAAAAGCATTAATTGTAATCGCATAATATTTCATCCAGGCGGTGGGCATGAAAACACCGAACAAGGAAGACGAGATGCTATTAAGCGCATAATTAAACACTTAAATGATATATCTTTAAGCATTGATATGGGAGATGTAAGATTTTACCCAGAAATTGGTGGCAAGACCGCAAATCTTGGTTCATTAGATGAGATTATTGAAATATGTCAAAATTGCAAATACGCATATCCTTGTATTGATATTGCACATTTGCATGCAAGAGAGTTTGGCTCAATTAAGTCTAAAGAGATTTTAAGGGCTAAATTACAGCATTTAAAGGATAAGTTGCCAGATAAGTTTAGTATGGTGCATTTCCACGCCTACACAATCAATTATGGCGATAAGGGTGAGATTAAGCATTTGGTGCACGGCGCATCAATGCCAGATGGAAGCGAAGGCTTGCCTAACCTTGATTGGTTTGTTGAATTATTGCACGAATTTAACCTTGAACCATGGGTTATTAGTGAAGCGCACGACAGCCAAGAACTTGGCGCTAAATATATGCGTGATGCGTATTTTGGAGAATAGATAATGGATATCAGTTTAAAGAGGTTAGATAATTATCTAAGCAATAGAACACAATTAATAAATTATGATGGGGAAGTTCGCCGTATAAGCAATAATGTAAAAAGTACTTACTTATCACTAGGCTTGGATAATATTGGCAAACTAGATGATGCAATTGAAATGCTAAATCAATCAGATGTTGTGTTACAAAATAAGGTTGTGGTAATTGATATTGAAAAAGAAGCATATATGTCTACTCAGCAGTGTGAAAAACTACTTAAAACAAGACAACAATTGCGCTTAAAGGGTTGCGATTTAAAAATTACAGATGGCGATTTTTACGACATAGAAGATGTTTTGTTTGCGAACCAGCATCTAGACACAGTTGTAGAACAGATTACAACTGCTACAGTAGAAGAAAATGGAACAAAACGCCCATTAAACGAACTAGAAAAGTTTTTAATGGCATATAGTTATGTTGCAAACAGAAAATATCACGAAAACAAAGAAGATTTAATGAGTTCTAGATCAATAACTTCTATTTTAAAAACGGGCGATATTGTATGCGTTGGATTTGCCACTTTATTAAAGGAATTGTGTAATCGCATTGGTATTGAATGCTATATAAATAGTTGCGAAATTAGGGATAAAAAAGACGGGAAATATTTAGGTGGTCATGCAAACAATGTTGTTATGATTGGAGGCAAACCATATTATTGTGACTCATGTTGGGATTGCTTAAAAGATAATGGAAATAAATATTTTAATTATTGTTTAATTCCTTTTGAAGATACAAAATATTTTACTGATTGTGCAATTAAAAAATCCAATGCACCGTTTACAGATATTGAACAGGATAAAAAGGAAATTTTAGAAGCATTAGAGATATTAAGAAACACAAGTGAAGATTTAGATTTATCAAACTATTATTTTAAACTTACTACAAGTTTATGGTTTAGAAAATATCAAAAACTTGCAACTGCACGCACAGAAATAAATGAAAATGATATAAGCATGTTTAATTTTCAACAACATGGAAATGAAACAGCCGAACGATATTTAAAAGAAATGCTTAATATAATTATCCAACATCAAGACAATAAATCAATACAAATAGAAGATATTGAAAGTGCCTTGATAAATGTTTATCAAGCAAGCGGAAAAATATATCAAAAATGCAAAGAAATAACTGACAAAATTATCGATGATACAACCAGTCGTGCTGGTAAAATTTTTGAGCAAGGGGCATCAAATTGCTTTGCGCAAGAGTATAATAAAAATTTGGAATTATAGATGGAAAAAATAGAATTTAAGGTAGAAGAAAATATTGAGTTGGGCAAAGCGTTAAGAAAGGCTTTGCCACTTCTTTCTAATTATCAAATAGAAAAACTGTTTAAAGATAAAGATGTAAAGGTAAATGGCGTTAGAAAAACCAAGCCTTGTACTTTGCGTAAAGGGGACATAGTTGAAGCATATTTTGTAGTCAACAATGAGCCTTGGTGTGAAACTGTGTTTGAAGACGAAAATGTGATGGTTGTAAGCAAGCGTGCGGGCATTGAAGTAACCAGCGAAGATGACCGTAATTTGCTTGATATTTTGCGTTTAAGCCACAATGAACTTTACGCTGTACATCGTATTGACCGAAATACGCAAGGATTGGTAGTATTTGCCAAAAACACTCAAGCCGAAAGCGAACTATTAAAAGCCTTTAAAGAACGCACAATAATCAAAAAATACCTTTTAAAAGTAAAAGGCAAAGTCAACATTGATGCGGTTAAACACAAAATGTATTTGAAGAAGTTTAGCGAAAATTCAAAAGTTTTAATATCCGAAGTTAAAACCAGCGGTTATGAGGAGATTGTAACACATTTTCATCTTGTTAAATATTTGGATAATTAAAAAATACTTCAAGCTGAACTTGTAACGGGCAAAACTCATCAAATTAGGGCACATATTGCATACTTTGGATATCCAATCGTGGGAGATGGCAAATATGGTGTGGGAGACAACAAAATGATGTGCTTGACGGCATATTATATGGGATTTAACTTTCCAAAAAAATCAAGTTTGGAATATCTAAACACACAATCTTTTGAAATAATGCCTACTTGGTGGGAAGACCACGAATAAGTGTTTGGGTGCATCTTAACAAATAAATTAATACCTTGTTAATAATTATTTAACTATTGACAAGGTTTTTCTTTTGATATATAATAGCATCAATTAAGGAGCAGGTATGGAAAAGAAATATAAGGCAAAGAATATTTACTTGTGCCACATCGCATTTCAATTGGATGTTGAAGAAGTTGGTTTTGATGGCTATAGATTTAAATGGGATTATGCGCCTAGCACGGAAAGAATTGCGTTGTGCGTAAAAACTATTTATGGATTAAAGCAAATAACCACAGGCAAGATATTTAATCTAGCATCATACGACACAGCACAGCAAATGGTAATTATGCGCCCAATACTTAAATGGGAAGTAGCAGATAGAAAGATTGCAAAAGCCATTGAAGATAATAAAGAGTTGTATAAAAATATGCCAGTTAGCGTTATTGAACGATATGAAGAACATTATAACCAACAATTGCTAAACAGCAAATCTAACACAAATACTATTTAAGGGTGGGTGAGCCACTCTTTTTTAATGCCTAAATAATTTGTAAGGGGTTTAGCGTTAAATAAAATGGCACAAGGTGCAACTTTTTGGTAAATCGTAATGTATAATAGGATAATGTTTGATAAGATGGGGAGAGTGTTGCCATTTTGCGAATAGATGCAAATCAAATTGTAAAAAAATCAATATAATAAGGTATGGCAAGGCAGATTTGTTTACAAAAAGTAGAGTGAAAATAAAATTTAAAAAATTTTTAAAAAACTTTAAAAAAGTTGCAAAAAATGGTTGACAAATTTACAGCGTTATTAAAATTGTTTTATACTTAACTATATATAAACTCTTGACAATATCTTAAATGTATGATATATTTCAGGTAAATTAAGGAGAAGGTTATGAAGATTTGTAGATATGGAATTATTGCAGCTGTTAAGGAGTATAGTGGAGAATGGGGATATACTTTTGATGAAATAGTTGAGTTTTGTAAAAATGCCAAAATTAAAGTTACTTTGGAAGAACTTCAACAAAAATTAACTCAGATGGCAATTGAAGATGGTGTAAAACTTGAAGCCGATATGGAAGTTAGTGGTACTATTAGCGCTGATAAACTATGTGATAGTTTTATTCGCCGTAGAATTGCTGAAGAATTTGTAAATAGAGAAAAAAGAAGAGAATATACTATAAGACCTATAGACTACAAATTAAAGGTTGAAGCGTTTGAGAT
>JAFULP010000023.1 GCA_017473285.1 Clostridia bacterium | reverse complement strand
TTTTTTATTTTTTATTTATTTTATTGGATTTATTTTTAATCTTTTGTTATTTTATAATATAATTATAAAATTAATATTTAAACATTTCTTAACCCCTTAGGGTAATGGTTTTTTAATCCTGTTGAACTCTTGCCAAATCCAAGCACCACACCATTATACTTAACCACAACATACCCCGAAAGTTCGCAATCCAGAGTTTCACCTTTAATAAATTTATTTGCATCTTGCTCACTTAACTCAATGGTTTGCCTAAACCTATTTCCAAAACAGGTTACAAAGTTATGATGAGGTTCAAATCTCCCTTTAACCACATCCCCTAGCACCACTCCACAATTGATTAATCGCACTCCACTTTCGGCAATTTGCTTATTGGTGGCATAATAAATAGTGTTGCCACTAAATATAGCGTTGCTTGTGATATCTTGATATTGCGTCAAATTTGCTTCGCAAAAGTCTTTGAAAGCCTTATATTCGGTAGGCATTTTATTAATCGGTTTAAAATAATGCTCATTGGATATAAATTGATTACAATCTTCTACCTTGCGCAACAAGGCAACAAACTGCCCTTCGCCATTAAACTGATGAGGGTAAAATCTTAAACAATAGTTAGTGTTGTATTCACCTATTTTAACACCAAATTGAGCATTGGGATAATCCAAAGGCACGATTTCATAATTGTGCCTAGAGCAAAAATTCGCCACTTGTTGTTCATTTTCTTCCACAGAAAATGTGCAAGTGGAATATAACAAATATCCGCCCTGTTTTAACAACTTATTTGCCGTTTCCAAAATTCCATACTGCCTAATCGCACAAGCATCAACATTGGCTTGTGACCAGTTAAGTATTGCCTCATCATCTTTTCTAAACATACCTTCGCCCGAACATGGCGCATCCACTACAACCGCATCAAAAATGCCACCAAAGCAATCTTCCAATTCCTTAGGATTATTGTTCGTTACACACACATTGTATAGCCCCATACGCTCAATGTTGGATTTTAATATATTTGCCCTTGATTTAACAATTTCATTTGACACCAATAGCCCACTTTTAATCCTATTAGCCACTTGAATAGATTTACCACCAGGAGATGCACACAAATCTATCACCCAATCATCTTCTTTTAAAGGCAAAAATGTGGTTGGCATCATTGCGCTTAACTCTTGCATATATATCATGCCGCTGTGATGTTCGAGAGTTTTGCCAACTTTGAAATCTTCCAGCAATTGCCATCCCCTTTCGCTTTGCTCAATGTTCCAACTACAATGCGCCAAAAAATCTTCTTCACTTATTTTATTTTTGTTAATGAAAAATGATTTAACAGGTAAATTATTATAACTATACACAAACTTATCAAAATTTGGTACTAATTTTTCCATTCTAATTAAAAATTCTTTTGGTAACTCCATATTAATCCTTTAAAGTGAAAACACAACCAACTGTTTTCTTTCGCTTTATTTTAAATCGCTTACCGCTATTAATGGTAAATGTCGCATTGTCGCAATACTTGCAATCAACACAATCACATCCCACGTTTTGCTTAAAAGGGCAATGTAAAAGCGTCATATACACTTTTTCACGCTTTAGTATAGGCACATTTGAATGTAAAGCATTAATGTCCGCATCGCTCAATTCTTCCACAAAAACGGCTTGCATATTGTGTAAATCATTTAATATTTTTAATGTAAAGCTATTGTATATATTTAAAAATTGTCCACCTATTATTTTGCAATCAAATTCTAATGCATACAAGTTATTTGCCACCACGCTCAACTGCGTGTCGCTTAACGCTTGCTTGATGAGTTCTATATCCTTACCAGTTGCAAAATTTGGCAAATCAATATACCCATTGATGTTGTGTTGCTTGCAATACTTGTCCAATTTTTTAATATCGTCAACTTTAAACATATTATAGTCAAAAATAATGTTTTCAGCAATAGTTAAGTTTTTAAGATTATCAATTATTTTAAAGTTGAATTCATGATGTAAATTTTCGTTACTCAATACATCTTCAAGTTTCGCTAATTCCACCCTATTTAATGTTGCCTTTTTGTGTTGCTCAAGTATTGCTTGTTGCAATTTGTTATATGCGTCATTTCTTAACTTATTAATAGTTGAATTTAGCACATAGCAATCATTTAATTTACAATTTAAATTCTTAACTTCAAACACTTCACTTCGTTTTAATTGCTTTAGCACTTGTTCGCTAGACATTGTAATTGTTTTTGCTTTTTTACAAACTTCCCCTTTTGCGCAAACTTCTATGCCACTAAATTTTGCACAAAGGACAATTGGCTCATTTTCATTTGCAACCAAGTCCACTACAATAGGCAATTTTTTTACCACTTTTAGCACATCTTCTTCCAACGCATCATCTTGAATAATGTGCACTTTGCTTCCCACCTTTATTTTTGATGTGGTGGTTATTCTATAGATTGCACCCATCTTTTGAATATCGTGAGCACCAATAGACGCAATTTCTTGATTATTGTAAACAAACTTTAACCCACATTTACCTTTTAGATTATAGTTTGATTTAATAAAAATTTCATTAAATTTTCTCCCATTATTAACCTTAGTAACAACGCCTATTTCCAGCCCGTTATTGCCTTGTATTTGCGAAATTATGCCACCATTTCCGTTAAAGTATGCGGGAGTGTATTCTCTATTAAATGCAAGTTGCAATAAATTGTAATCGCGGCTTGAATATTTATTTTTATCCAACATTTCACGATAAATTTTACATGCTTGTGCCACATAAAATGGTCGCCTTGCTCTGCCTTCAATTTTCAAACTGACGACACCCAAATTGCTTAGCGTGTTTAAGTTGTCCAACATACAGATATCTTTAGCGCTTAGCAAAAAGCCAGATTTTTTAACATTTTCACTTTCAAAGATATATGGAAGCCTACAAAATTGTTGACAAACCCCACGATTGCCACTTTTATTTACTAAATGTGAGCACATATAGCAGTTTCCCGAAAAACTTACACACAGCGCTCCTTGCACAAAAAATTCAATCTCGGTATTGCTATTTTTGCTAATGCGTTCAATTTCGACAATTGATGTTTCTCTTGCTAGCACAACTCTAGTAAAGCCTAGCCTTTCCAACACCCTTACCCCTTCAAGATTATGCACCGCTATTTGCGTACTGGCATGCAACTCAACGCTTGGATAGTATTTTTTAATCAAATATGCTAACCCCAAATCTTGCACAATAAATGCATCCACACCAATATTATTTGACTTAACCACAACATCCAATGCCGATTGCAATTCGCTATCTTTAAATAAAATATTCAATGCCAAATACACTTTTACATTATATAAATGCGCAAAATCAACCGCTTGCGATAAATTATCCAAACTAAACCCATCAATATTATTTCTTGCATTAAATTCTTTAACGCCTAAGTATACGGCATTTGCACCGTTATACACCGCCGCCTTCAAACTTTCCATATTGCCCGCAGGCGCCAACAATTCCATCTTTTTCATAATAATATTATAACACACTTTAATTTAAGTTTAAATAGATTTAATTAAATTAATTAAAATTTAGCACGAAAACTTAATCAAATATTGCGATACAAAACATTTAACATGATAAAAAATAGCCTACTATAAAATAGGCCATTTTTTAATTTTATTATTCACCAATAAATTGACTTAAAAGTTCTTCAAAGTCTGCAGGCTCATCGCCATAATCTGCCAAATTTGTTGGGATGTAATCTTCATCAATTTCATCCACTATGTCAATATCTAGTGTTGCGCTTATGATTTGAGTGTATCCACCCGCAGATTGAGTAATATCAACCTTAAGTGTTATTCCGCCACCAGCGTTTGCAATCAATTGCATAGTTGTTCCGTTTGCCGACATTGTTAGTGTAATATTTCCGCTCTTGTCTTTTGCGCCACTAACGGTTACATCTTCTCCACCACCTACACTTTCAACAAATGTAGCGTAATCCAAATTGTTAATATTATTTAGGATAGTTGATATATCCATTGATTCTTCATCTTCAGTTGCTGGTGCATTTGGGTCAGGTATTTCAGGCTTTTCATCGCCAATGTTAAGTGTTGCATAAACTTTACCTTCTGGTAAAGCAAGTTCCCCATCTGTAATTTGGTGCAATAATTCATTAACATCAATGCCTGTTTGAGCATAATACTTGTTTGCTTCAAATGTTGGTACAGTTGCACTTTCTTCCACTGCATTGTATTCTGTTGCCTTTGTATAATAAGTTCCAGTAGCCCAATCTGCTGGCGCAGTAGCATCGGTTAATAAGGTAAACTGACTTGATTCAAGTCTGTAATATTTGTTTGCTTCATATACGGCTGTTGAAGATTTTGCATTGTATGTGTCTGTCTTGGTATAATAATCGGTATAAGTGTATTGCCAATCAGTTGGTTCTGTGGTCACAAGTTCGTAATTTTTCAATACAGATATATTAGATGCCAAATAAATGTGCATATAGTCTGTGGTCTTCATAAAATATGTTGCACTAGCGTCAAATGTATCGCCCGCTAATACATATTCATTATTATCCATCACATAAACTACACCCTTATAATAATTCCAATCGCTTTCAGGAACTATAATTTGAGTAAATGCCTCATCACTATCGCCATCTACAGCATCAATATCATCACTAGCATAAGCGCTTAACAGGCTAGTAAACGCATCATCTTCACCAACAATTCCAAGATTGGCAAAAAGTTGCTTATTGTCCCCGTGCTTTGCACCAATAACCGCTCTAATATTTGCCTTCATACTCTCGTCCATGCCAGACATACCTTCAATAATTGTCTTATACTCAACTGCAAGGTTTAAATTCAATTGAAACTCAGTATTAGGAGTTGTAATGCCAGACATTTTGGTTGTAATATTTCTCACTTCTCCCCAAATATCGTTATACGCATTTTCAGCAGTATACGCTTTCTTTTCTCCACAGCCAGCCAAACCAGTTAAGCATGGAACTATGGCAGCACAAGCCACCGCCCCTTTTAAAAATTTATTCATAATAATCCTCCCTTGATAATTTTATGTTATCATTATTTTTTATGCTTTGTCAAACAATTTATAAAATTTTTTGTATGTTGTTTTATATAATTTTTATCATTTACATATGACAAAGATTAATATAAATATTATACATTTTTAAATATATGCTAATTTTTACAATTTAGTTTACTCAATTTTAAATAAGTTATTGAATATCGTTAATAAATTTTAAATTTTTTTAATTTATTTGTTGACAAGCATAAAATCTTTTGTTATACTAACAATGTTGTTATTAACTTGTATAATCAATTTATAAATACGCAAGTTATATACAACAATTTTAATAAAATAAATATCTTCGATGGAGAGTTACTCAAGAGGTCGAAGAGGCGCCCCTGCTAAGGGTGTAGGCGTCGAAAGGCGCGCGAGGGTTCAAATCCCTCACTCTCCGCCATTCAAAACCTAAATTGAACATAAAAATGTTTGGTTTAGGTTTCTTTTTTTGTCACTTAATCTTGAATATTGAACAAAACTATGCTATAATAACAATATTAATTTGAGGAGGATTTTTATGTTTTTTGTTAAATACATTTTACCTTATGTTGTAACCCTTGTCACAGCGGTATTCACAGGTCTTATATCTTATTTTTCAGCAATTAAAAAATGCAAGCTTGATAATGATGTAAAAATTAAAGAGATACAAGAACAACATAAATTAGACTTAGAAAGTCAAAAGGAAATTTTTAAGCTGGAAATTGAAAAAATTAATTTACAGCATCAAAACGAATTAGAAAAAATGAAAATTGATAGCAATAATCAACTAACTAATAATCTAGCAAATTCGTTTATGACCACTCTTTTTCAAAATCCCAAAAACATTCAAGATTTAATGGATTTAGGAAAGAATATAAATAAAGATGGCAAATAGTGGCTACTTTATGCCGTGAAAGGTGCTTGACATGAGATGAAATGGTTTAGGCTTGTAGCCAAGGGCAAGAGAAGTAATTGCGTGCAATTTCTTTCCCTTGACCGCATGCACTAGAATAACCATTTCAAAGAGTCTCGTGTCAAGTACACCATGGAATAAATAGCCACTATACATATACTTTAATTTCCATATCTATCATATTAAATGCTTTTGTATATTGAGAATATTTTACTAGTTGTTTAATGAAAGAGATAACAAAAAAGCCCTGATTTGTGTCAGGACTTCTTTTTATTGGACTATTAAATGTTATTTCTAGTGTATCTTCATATACAACTATTTCTTTGATGACATAATATATTAACATTTTAGGATTAATTTTTAATGCTTGAACATAAAACTTTTTAAAATCTTCCTTTGTTAGTTTAAATGTTTGTTTAGATTTCTCTATAATAATCTGCTTATCTAATTCTTCAATTTGAGTTTCAAGTTCTTTCATTCGTTTATTTGTTGTATTATTAATAACACCTTGCTCAACTGCTTTCATAATATTGTTTAATGTGCTTTCTGCTTGTTTATGTTCTCTTAATAGAGAGTTTAGTATTGAACTTCCACTTGATTGCATTTCTTGAACTTTCATTAAACCATCAATTATACTATTCATATATTTAGGACTTTCTAAAATTGATAAGATATTGTCTAGTATAAAGTTTTCAAATTCTTCTTTTCTTACCATAGATTTAGTACAACCATTATTTCGTTTTCTTCCTAAACATTTGTAATAATGCTTTTTATTGCCATTACTTGCTGTTCCAGTTTCAGCACTTATAGGCATACCACAATAACCACATTTAAGTTTATGTCTTAATAAATATACAACTTCAACACTTCTTTTACCATATTTATTAATATCAATCTTCTTTCTCACTTTATTATATATTTCAGTTGGTACTATTGCTGGGTACATATTATTAAATACTTCATTATTAAATCTATATATTCCAGCATACTTTTCATTTTTTAATATGTTATAGATTGTATTTCTTGCAAAAGGTTTACCTTTATTAAATATTCTTCTTTCAGTTAATGTACTTATTATATCTTTTACATAAGTTCCTATTGAATATTGTTCGTAAATAAACCTAACAACTTCTGCTTTTTCTTCATCAACCATTACTTTGTGATTTTCTACTTTGTATCCATAGATTATATTTCCACCTGTAAAATTCCCTTTTAATCGTGTTTCGTTCATTCCACGCCTTACCTTTTGTGATAATTCTGCTGAATAATATTCAGCCATACCCTCAATTACCGATTCTAGAATAATACCCTCTGGACTATCTGGAATGTTTTCGGTTGCGGATAATAGTTTAACACCATTATCTTTTAATTTCTTTTTGTAGGTTGCCAACGCATACTTTTCACGACTAAATCTATCAGTTTTATAAACTATGACATATTGAAAATCCTTATTGGAGCTATCTTTAATCATTTGCTGAAAATCTGGTCGGTTGTCATTAGTGCCTGTCATTGCTCGGTCAATGTATGTATTTAAGATTAATGTGTCATTTCTTTGTGCATAATCTTGACATACTCGAAGTTGACCTTCAATACTTTGTTCAGTTTGGTTATCACTGCTATATCTAGCATATATAACTGCTGTTTTCATTTTAAACTCCTTTTAAATTTTATATATATTTTTGTCTTTCGACAACAATCGGAAGAAACGAAAAGGGATTACATTCTTTAACTTTCAAATATATATTTTTAAGTCAAGGGTTGAGTAATAAATGCACTTTACCCTTGACTTAAAAGAGTTTTCGTTTAAACCGACTAGCGAAAGACAAATTAGTTTGTTTTTGGCATTTTATCTATGACTTCTTGACTGACTTGTCCTATAACTTCGCCATCAATTAAGCAATTAAAGTTATCAAATAGTAATATCTTTCTATCTTCTTGACCTATGGTACAAACTATGTCATCTTCTAATATGTCTGATACAAAGTAGGTATATAAACTTCTTGAATACACAATCCTTTCACCAGATTTTTCAAGATATTTCATAAGATAAGTTTTTGACTCATCAATATGTTGGCTATTTACAATAGGTTTAAAGTCATTT
>JAFULP010000022.1 GCA_017473285.1 Clostridia bacterium | reverse complement strand
TTTTCTTTTTTTTGAAAATATTTTAAAATTAAATTAACCAATTTATTTACATCTTCACTTATACAACTTAATTTTAAATGAGGAAGGCATTTATCTTTGTAATACAAAATTAATGTTTGAGTTTTAGGTTTAAACATCTTATCAACAATACTTGTTTTAATCTTGTAACCCGTAAACTTACAGTTTTTGGCATAAGTGCAAGAGTCCTCATACGCTTTAATTATATAATTTTCATACAATGTGTATTCAACCCTAATTAAAGATTTTTTAACCGCCAAAATCGTCCAAATAATACAACACAAAATTGTAACAAATGAAATTGTAATCACTAACCAATGGTTAAATATTGAAATAAATCTAACAAATATTAGTATAAGAAATGCCGATAATACGCTCATTAACACTGCATTAGTTTTGCGATATTTTTGCACATCAACTTTAACTTCGTGCACCTTTTTGCCAAGTATTGGCGGACATTCGTTAATATGCTTGGTGGCAATATTTGTTTTTTGTTGCTGGATATCTTGCTTAATTAGATTTTGTTTTTTCATAATTATTCCTTATCTTTCAAAGATTATTTTATATATTATATCACAAAATTTGGTTTTGTAAAGGGCTATACATTAAATTTAAACACTACAATATCACCGTCTTGCATCTCGTAATCTTTACCAGCACTAATAATTTTGCCTTTACTTCTAGCATTTGCATAATCGCCCGCTTCAATAAGGTCGTCATATTTAACAACATCGGCACGAATAAAACCACGCTCAAAGTCGGTGTGAATTTTACCAGCGGCTTGTGGTGCAAGTGTGCCTTTGGTGATTGTCCACGCCCTAACTTCTTTTTCGCCAGCGGTTAGGTAACTGATGAGCCCCAACAACTTGTAACTTGCAACAATAAGTTTATCAAGCCCAGAGTGTGAAATGCCCAATTCTTCCATAAACAATTCCCGTTCTTCATCACTTAAACTCACAAGTTCTTCTTCAAGCCTTGCGCACAAAGATATCATTTCAGCATTTTCGCTCTTGGCAAGGGCTTCAATTTTTGCTAGATTTTCACGCTGAAAATCGTCAAGAGTATCGCTAGTGTTGGCAACATAAATGATTGGTTTAGTAGTAATTAAGAAAAATCCATTGACAATTTTTTGCTCTTCTTCGTCAAAACTTAACATTCTTGCTGGCTTTTGCTCGCTAAGGGTTTTGTAAATCCTATACAATAGTTCCTTTTCCTTAATAGCGGTCGCATCTCCTCCGTGAACCGACTTTTCTACTTTTCCAAGCCTTTTTTGAACAGTTTCAATATCGGCAAGGATAAGTTCCATATTAATTGTTTCAATATCTCTAGCAGGGTCTACGCTACCGTCCACGTGAATAATATTTTCATTTTTAAAGCATCTAACCACATGCAATATTGCATCTACTTCCTTAATATGGCTTAAAAACTTATTACCAAGCCCAGCACCTTCGCTAGCGCCCTTAACAAGACCAGCAATGTCCACAAATTCAATTTGGGCTGGGGTTATCTTTTGGGTATTGTACATCTTTGCCAAAACTTCAAGCCTTGGGTCGTATACATCCACAACTCCTACATTTGGTTCGATTGTGCAAAAAGGATAATTGGCGCTCATTGCGCCAGCCTTTGTAATTGCATTAAATAATGTGCTTTTGCCTACATTTGGCAAACCTACTACGCCTAATTTCATAATTCTCCTACATAATATAAATATTCTTAACATATATTACTACAAAACAATAAATTAATCAAGGTATTTTTATGATTTTGATATATATTATTATAGGAATAGTGCAAGGGCTGACCGAATTTTTGCCCGTGTCTAGTAGTGGACATATATTGTTGATTAGCGAAATTTTTAATGTTAATTGCGACATTATATTTTTAAGCGTGGTGGCGCATCTTGGGACTTTGCTATCTGTAATTATTTGTATGCGTAAGCGATTGGTGTATTCGGTTAAACATCCATTTTGTAAAACCAACTGGAAATTGCTAGTTGCTACTTTACCTTGTGTGGTTTTTGTGTTGCTATTTAATGACTTGGTGGATAAATTATATTCAGTATATTTTTTAGTGGGTGGTTTTTTAATTACAGGCATATTGTTAATTGTTGCAGATTTAATAAAACCCAAAAATCAACCTTTGAATTTCAAACATTCGTTGTTAATGGGTTTGATGCAAGGTGTGGCAATTTTGCCCGGTATTAGTAGGTCAGGTAGCACGATGGCGGTTGGCATGATGGCTGGAGCAGACAAAAACGAAGCGTGTGAATTTACATTTTTAATGAGTATACCAATCATTATTGCGTCGGCGGTATTTGAAAGTGTAGAAATGTTTACAATAGGGGTAAATATTGAAGTTTTGCCCGCAATAATTGTGTTTATCATTTCATTTATATTTGGTATTTTATCAATAAAATTGATGCTGAAAGTATTAAAAAATAATAAATTGTACATTTTTAGTATATATTTATTGATAATTTCGGCAATTACATTATTGGTGGTGTTGTAGTAAAAATATAATTTAATTTATCAAAAATCGTTGAGATAAATGTTGATTTTTGCCATTAAAATTTAATTTTAAATATTTTATTGAAAAAAAATATTATATATGATATAATGTGTTTATGTTAAAAGCATTAATTAGCACTAAGACATTTAATAATCTTAAGCAAGACATTGCTAAGCATTCGCACGCATATTTATTTTATGGCGAAGATGCTATGCTTAACATTGAACTTGCTAAGGTTTTTGTTGCGTCAATTTTTTGCGGGAAACCGACCTGCGGACAGTGTGAGGCGTGCAAAAGGACGGATATAAATAAAAATCCTGACATGCTAGTTATTGATAAGCCGACATTGCAGGTTGCTGATATTGAAGGGATAATTGATAATGTACAATTAAAACCTATGGTGTATGGTCACAAAGTGATACTTATTACCAATGCTGATGGCATTAATGAAACGGCTCAAAACAAACTATTAAAAACTTTGGAAGAGCCTAATCCGCAAGTGATTTTTGTGTTGACGTGCACTAATATTGAAAAATTATTGCCAACTGTTAGAAGTAGGTTAAGTAAGCACTACATTCCACGCATTGATTTGGAGATTGTTGCTCAAGATTTAATCAATCAAGGCATTAATATAGATAAATTTTTACATTGTGATATAACTATGACTGATGCTGTAAAGTATTCAACCAGCCAAGATGCGGATGTGCTACAAGTGGTGGAGCAGTCAATATATGGGCTAAAATCAAGCGCCGACATACCAAATATTGTAAGTAAATTGCGCATCAAACCAGAGCAACGCAAGCAATATTTAAACTTGCTACTAAGTGCCACTAATTGTACTATAACTAATCAACAAGGAGTGTTTAGTGAGCAATTTATCGGCTATATGCAATCAGTATTCAATGTTACGGTGCTAATAAAGATGTTAAAACTAATTGATAATTCTATTAAAATGATTGAATCAAATGTTAATTTTAACTATGTGCTGGACCAATTGCTTTACAATATATTAAAGGAGAAATATTTATGCAAGTAGGACTAATATTTAACGGAAATCCTAAAATTTTATACTACACTACCGGCCAACAATTTGACCTAAGGACAAGTTTAGTGGTGAATACTGCAAGAGGCTTGGAAGTGGGCACTGTGGTTAAATATAAGGACGGTGAAGCGCCCGAAGCCCTTGATTTTGTGCGTGTGGCAACTAACGAGGATTTACAAAAGGCAAAAGAGAATGTGGAAAAAGCCAAATCTTTAATCCCTATGGTAAAAGAAGAGATTAAAAAGTTTAGATTGGATATGAAGTTGTGTTTGATTGAATACACTTTGGATAACGAAAAGGTTATCATCAATTACACAGCGGAAAATCGTGTAGATTTTAGGGAAATTGTTAAAAGTTTGGCAGTAAAAATGAAAGCCCGTATTGAAATGCATCAAATTGGAAGTCGTGACCAAGTACAAAGTATGGGTGCTATAGGTATATGTGGCAGAGTGTGTTGTTGTAAGGCACACTTAAGCGATTTTGATAAGGTTACTATTAAAATGGCTAAAAATCAAGGGTTATCGTTAAATCCGACCAAACTAAATGGTATGTGTGGCAAACTTCTTTGTTGTCTAAAATATGAGGATGATGTTTATGCCGAAACACTTAGCCGTATGCCAAAAGTTGGTCAACGAGTTGGAACTGCGGACGGCGAAGGTGAGGTTAAGTCTGTTGATGTATTGCACGAGCAAGTTGAAGTGATTTTTAACCGTGGGGACGAAACTGAGCGAAAAATGTATCCACTTGATGAGGTAAAGTTTTCAAAAATAAGGCGTGAAGATGACTAATTTAAGTTTGGAACATTTTGAAAACGGGATTAAAGTTTGTCAAGATGAAAATTTGTATAAGTTTACATCGGATGCTATAAAACTTGCCAAATTTTGCAAAACAAAACGCACCGATAATGTTCTGGATATGTGTGCAGGTTGTGGAGTGGTTGGATTGTATGCGTATAGCATTGCGCCGTTTAACAAATTGTATTTTAATGATATTCAAGAAAAAATGTGCGAATTAATTAATAAAAATATAAAATTAAACAATTTGAGTGAAAGATGTACAATTTTATGTAAACATTTAAATAATTTAAGTAAAAACGACTTTGAAAAACCTTTAGATGTTATATTGTGTAACCCGCCATATTTTAAATTAACTGGCAAAGTTAAGCAAAATGAAAATGTTGCAATGTGTCGTCATGAAATTGCAACCAATTTACAGCAAATAACCAAAAAGGCGGGAGAGTTGATTAAGGTTAATGGCAAATTTTATATAATTATTCCTGCTGATAGATTGTGCGAGTGTGTGATAGATTTGAAAGTTAACGGGTTTGAAGTAAAACGAATGCAAATATGCCATTCTGGCGAAAATGCTACAGTGTGTTTAATTGAAAGTGTAAAATATGGCAAAAGTGGTGTAAAAATTAAAGTTGTAAATGAAATGACGTTATAAGATTTACAGCTCTTGTATTTAATAAAAATATAGTACCCATTTTATTTTTGTGTTATTGGTGCCTATTGCAAAAGTTAAATGTTGAGCGTGTTTTTGTACGGTGTCTGCATTAATGTATTTGGATGCTGATAAACATTTAAGTGGGGGGGGGAAAACTGTTAAAAATAAATAAAAATTAAATAAAATATTAAAAAATAGCGAATTTTCGCTATGTTTTAATTAATTTAAATAAATTTATATATTTTTAAATTTTTATTTGAAAAATATTCCGAAATTAAATTTATTGTTTTAATAATTAAATTATTGGCTTTTGAATATAAAATTTGATAAGCATTTTTAAAAGTGAACGAATTTAGTTGATAAGAAATTTGACTAAGGTTTTGGATTAATTGAAAAGGATTGTTGCTCAAGTTGGTGTTTGCAATATTATTATTTTGAGTTATAATATCTAGTATTTGTTTGGCGTTTAGCAATAGGTCTAATATTTGATTTTGTAGGGTTAGTGGCATTTGAAAATTATTGTTTTGCACAACTTTAATCAAAGTGTTTAGTTGAGTTGTGTCAAAGTGTGGTTGAGTGTTTAAAATTTTATGATATTCATTATTTAATTGCCCATATTCTTCATTTGTAAGAACAAAATCAAAATCTTTCATAGTTTTATATATGATTAATTAAATAATTTAATGCAAAAAATATTAAATTGCTTAAAAATATGCAAACGCCTTATTTTAAGGTGGATATCGGATTTATTAATCATTTTTATTTAATTTTTAAATATTTTTATCGAAATAAAATTTATAAAACTTTCACTTAAAATGCCCTTTAATATATTATATATAAAACTTGCTTAATTTATTTGATAAAAATCATATATTGTGTTAAAATAATATCAAGAAATTATCATTACAATAAGGGGAAGATATGATAAGGATGAAAGCAAAAAATTTGTTATTAAGCATTGCGCTTATTATGGCGTGCTTTTGCTTTTTTGCTTGTAAGGACACAAAAGTAAAAGTTGAAAGTATTTCATTTACCGAGCAAAGCATTTCAATGTTGGTGGGCGAGGAATATACGCCAAGCATAAAAATTTTACCTAGTTATGCTACCGACCGAAGTTATGCCTTGATTAGTGGCGATGTTACGGCGTTAAAGGTTGATGGCGGAACTATCACCGCACTAAAAGCGGTAAAGGGAGTTAAATTAAAAGTTGTAAGCAACGAAAACCAAAACATTAACGATATTGTAACTGTTGATATTTATGCAGAGGCGACGGATTTGGAAACTCCTACAAATCTAAAATTTGATGGCAATAAGTTTAGTTTTACAAGTGAAGACAATTCGAGCGCATCTTCATACATGCTTAAAATTGGCGAACAAGAAATTGATATTGGCAACAACACCGAATACAGCTTTGCAAATATTACAAACAAATCTAGCAATGTGTATGACACTGTTCTTACTTGTAGTGTGAAGGCGATTGGCGATGGAAAGATATTTAAAAATTCAAACTACAGTGAGCCGATTTCATTTGTAAAATTTTCAAGCGTTAGCAACGCTTATGTTGAAAATGAAACTTTGTATTTTGATGCTATTAAAAATGTGTCACGATACGATGTGGATATTTTGGTAAACAGCAATGTTGTACAATCAAAAATTGTTAACAATTCTACATATAGTGAAGGACAATTAAATTTAAGCATTGCGGACTTGACGGACAGCGTGAACGGTGCTGAATATGTATTAAGAATTACACCAAGCGCCGAAGGATACAATGGCGACATTGACGCCGAAAATATTTTTACTAGCGAAGCGGTTGAAATAAATTATACAGTGGTTGGCACAGTTAAAAATGTGACAATTAACGATAAAGTTATCAGTTGGGATTTTGTAGACAATGCACAAAACTACACTGTTAAATTGTACAAAGGTAGTTTGCTGTTAAATGAATATAAAAACATTACTTACAATTACATATATGTTGAATACGAGGATGCATGTGAATATTATTGCGAAATCCTTGCAAATTCAAACCAACCTAACACAACCAGCGGTAAGATTTATTCAAACCGATTAGGGTTTTCAATACTGGATTATCCACAAGTTAACATTATAAACAACACTGTATCATGGAATAGTGTTGAAAATGCCGAAGGTTATTTGATTACAATTAAAAATAGTTTAGGTGCAACACTAGTTAACAAGCAATTTGTTTTAAGCAATACATATGATATAAGCAACTTTGAGGCTGGAACATACAATATTGAAGTCGTGGCGTGCGGAAACGGTCATGAAATACTATCATCAAAAGCATCAACTCAAGCCACTTGGACAATATTAAGCGGATTGCAACTTAAGGTTGAAAATAAAAAATTGTATTGGACCGATTTAGACGAAAATAGTTTAAATAAATATCATTTAACCTTTAACACCAATTCAAGCGAAACTGTAGACGTTGTGTTAAAGGACGACAATATTGGCTCACAATACAGTTATAATGAAGAATTAAATCAGTATATTTATGACTTGTCTTCATACAATTTTGAGCCAAATACATATACTATATCCGTTACTAGTTTGGGCGAAAACAATGTATTTGACGCCGATACAAACATGATTAGCATTACAAAATTGGCTGAAGGTTCGATATCAAGTTTAGCAAACAAACAGTTTACAATCAATAGTGTTGAAAGTGCGGTTGGTTATAAAATAGAAATATATAAAAGCACAGACGCAAACCTAACAACTCCAATTGTCACACTAGACAGCATCAAATCGGGCAACAAATTTGATTTGGATAGTAGTGTGCTTGATGTTGGTAAATACATTGCAAAAGTACTTGTATACGGAAATAATAAAAATATATTTGATGCTGATAATCAAAATTTGGGAACCACATTATCGTTTGAAAAACTATCAACACCACAAATAACGGTGAATAAGGACAATTCAAAGTTGATTATTGGGCAAATTGATGGCGCAGTTACATACAAATTGTTTGAAAATAATGCCGATAAAAATATAACCACTCAAGAATACGATTTGACCAGTTTGGTGGCGGGTGATTATATATATAGGGCTCAAGCATTGGGCGATAATGCAACTATTTTGGATAGCGACCAAACATTAGGCGAAAATGAAATAAAAGTTAAAAAATTGGCAACTCCAAACATTGATTTTGACAAGGACACAATGACATACACTATGTCTTGTCAAGATGAGGGATATGTGGGCGCATATAACTTTACGCTTAACAATAGCACTGTTGAAGTGAAATCAAATCAAGCGGATTGTGCATCACTAATGGCATCGGCGGGCGAATATGTTGCAAAAGTGCACGCCACTCCTGTGTCGGCAAATGCGGAATACCACTTGTTGATACAGTCAGCATCTGCTGAGTATGCAGTGTCAAAATTGGCTGGAAAATGTGGTTTTGAAATTGTTGATGGGAAATTGTTGGTTACGCCAACAAGCGCATTAACAGAAACTGGCTATGGGTTAGAAGTAAGAATTGAAAATGGCAATAGCGACATAATATTAAGCGATTTTGTGTATCAAAATTCAAGGTTTGAACTTGATTTGCACGACCAAAACTATGATATCGTAGAAGAAAATATTGCAACACTACTAACCAATCCAAACCAATATGATATGTTTGCGACAATCTACAATCAAGATAAAGATGTGGTAAGTTCAAATGAAACACAAATTATCAATAAATTGACAGTTTTGGGTAGAGTTGACGACATAAAGCGCAACACGCAAACAATAGAGTTTAATGTTGTTAGCAATGCCACAAATTACATACTTGTAATTAATTTCGACGGAAAAGATACATATATTGACCTTGCTGGCATAAATATTGCTGGTAATGGCAAAAATGTATTACAAATTGCAGATGTTATAAAGTTGATGGAACAAAATGGTGTGCAATATGTTGCCGAAATGTCATATAAAATTAAATTTGTGGCTGTAAGCAACAGTGCTTACACTTTGGCAAACAAAGGAATAGTTGATTATACCTTCGAGTTCTTAAAAGTACCAACAATTAGCATTATTGAAATGGATGATAACAACTTTAAATGGCTTGTAATTGAAAACGATAATGATAAAGTGTATATGTACAACATTGTTATGCAACAAGGCGAAGTTGACCAAAGCAGTTATTGCATGAGAAGTGGCAGTGCAAAAACATACATTTGCCTAGATGCAATGACTAAGATTGAGGCAGGTCAAGCATCAATATTAGTTAAATCAAACGCAAATGAAGGGGATTATTTCGATAGCAAAAATGCTGAAATTAATGTTGTTAAACTAAATAGTTCAACAATAAGCATAAACGACGGATTATTGCAATGGAATGCTGTTGATAATGCAAAGCAATACAATTTGACATACACCATAGACGGCGCTGAGCAAACTGTAGCACTTAAAAACGGAAGCGAAAATTTTGCAATTGAAAATGGAAAATGTATATATAACTTTGATTTATTGCAAAGCGGACTAACTGATTTATATTTACAAGTGGATAGTGAATTGGTAGTAAATAATGCATATTATTTAAACTCCAACAAGGGTGAAGTTTTAACAAATATTTACAAACTTCCAACTGTAGATATTCAAGTAAAGAAAGGTCAAATTTACACCGAAATATACAAATCAGATTTTAGTCTTGTTAAAAAGATTGAAGTATATGTAGATAACCAGTTGTTGGATTTGGATATAACTGTTGAAAATGAATATATCACTAAGCAAGACAGTACGGATAGATTTAGTATCACAATTAACCCTGTAGCG
>JAFULP010000021.1 GCA_017473285.1 Clostridia bacterium | reverse complement strand
CAACTGGACCTACGGGACCTACCGGCGTTACTGGAGCCACCGGACCAACAGGCGCTACAGGCATTGGAATAACAGGACCAACAGGTGCAACTGGCGCAACTGGTTTAACTGGGTTTACAGGTCCTACAGGTCCGACAGGACCAACCAGACCTACTGGTGCAACTGGCGTAACTGGACCAACCGGACCAACAGGCCCTACGGGGCCAACTGGTGCTACGGGCGCTACAGGAGCAACAGGTGCTACAGGGGCAACGGGCGAAACTGCCACATTGGATGTAAGTGCAAACCGAAATGATAGCGAGCAAAATGTTGACGATGATGAATTAATTTCTGTAACAGGAACAAATATTTCATCACCAAATACAACAATGAGTTTTGCTGGCAACCAAGTTACTATCACCGAGCAAGGTTTGTATATGATAACTGCCTCTTTAACTATTGATGATAATGTTGATAATTATCTAATGGCAATTAATGTTGGCGGAACCGATTATTTATTCTATGTAGATGTTGAAACAGGAAATACCAATGGTGTGGCTAGCCACACAATTCACCTAAATATTACCACTAATCCAACTGAAATTGGTTTATATAATAGAAATGGTGGAGATGTGACATTTACTTCGGCTGAATTAAATGTTACAAAATTAATATAATTTAATTTATAAATATTAAATTATATTTAAAAATATTAAAAATAAAACTCATTAAAAACAATTTTAGTGGGTTTTATTTTATAATTTTAAAAAATTAAATCATGTAATTAAAAACATACAATTAAAAAAGTTTCAAACCATAACTGATTTGAAACTTTGATATTATATTTTAAATTATTTTTGTTGATTAATATCTGCACCAAGGGAAACAGATAAATCTTACTGGTCTGCAACAGCATTTATTGTCGTCATAATCTTTCTTGTCGCATTCATCTTTTTTATCATCTTTATCCTTGTCGCATTTATAATTACTAGGCTTACAGCACTTGTTGCAACCCTTATTAGGTGTGTGAGGTTTTTGATAGTTATCATCTTCACACTTGTCTTTATTTTCTTGTTTGTGACCATCTTTGCATTTATCTTGGCTGTTATGATTTTTGTTATCATATTTTTCACAATCATAGTTTGCATCATTCTTGTTGTCATTTTCTTTATTATAGCAAGATTTCTTTTCTTGTTTGTCACAATCTTTATCATTTTTATCTTCACAACAATTATTATACTCTTCAATTATGCAATAAAACTTTCTGTTTTCACACTTGCAAGGGCAGCAGCACTTTTCTTGCTTATCGCACTTATCGTAGTCTTTATCTTTTTCGCAAGTATCTTTGTGTTCTTGTCTATCGCACCAGCATCTATTTTCTTGTCTGTTGCGACAACAACATTGTCTACAACAATTAAAATTACTAAAAAACATATTTTCTCCTTTGATTGATTTCTCAATCTAAACCATAGTACGAAAAAATATATTTTTTTGTGCAAAAATTTAATAATTAAGCATTTAATTGTATTAATTAAATATTATTAAATAAAAATATTTTAATTAAAATTAAATGGCATTATATCCATAATAGGCTATATTTAAGTATTCTACGATATTTTATTATTTTAAATTAATTATTTATAATAAATAATATTTATTTTATTTATTTATATAAATAAAATATATTTTTTTATTTTTAATAACATTTTAAATTTAAAAACTCCCATAAATCACTGGCCAGCCAATAACCGAATATTCGTTGCAAGTAGATATTTGCAAGTTGACTTTTACATTATTAACAGTTTCATATTTTGGGATTAAATTGCTGTAAGCGTATATAACAGTAAGATTTTGCTCGTCAAGATATTCAGTAAATTTAACTTTTGCTTTTAATGTGTTGATTGCTGAACTTATTTCTAAATTTTCAAAATATAGGCTTTCGCCAATAATATCGCCTTTTTTACAGCCCTTATCACTGGTGCTCATATACGATGTTTCAAGTAGTTTGATTGATGTTTCATTTATGGGGCGATTAGTGTATATATGTAATAGTCCGCTATCAAAATAATTTGTTAAACTAAATTCCTTTGGCTTAATAAAAATGTTACAAGCAAACAACATACAAAGGATTAATATTATAATAATTTTTTTCATACAAGAATTATATGGCTAAAATTTTTAGTTTAATCACTTTAATTAAGTTTACTTGTAACATAATTTGTAGAAAATTAAGATAATTCACCAGTTTTGATGCTATAAATGTGCGAGTTAGTCACAGGCTTTTTAAACGCTCGCTCCAATGCAATTTTATAAAGCAACAATTGAGTTTTGTACTTTTCGATAAGCCTATTTATAGGTAAGTTTGAATATTTATAGTCTATTAACACTAAATGGTCATCAAACTCCAATATTAAGTCTATTACACCTTGAACAAGTATTTTTGTATCTAAATCGCTATCGGGATAAATATCTTTATAAGGGATATACATCATAAATTGTTTTTCGTTATATTGCTTAATACAATTGGTTGCCAAAGGTGAGATTTTGTCGTATGCAAGTTTAATCAATTTGTCGTCAACCGTGTCATACTCAGATTGATAGATGTAAGGGCAAGAATAATCAATACTTGACAATGCGCTATGATATAGAGTTCCAATTTCGGCTAAGTCATCGTTGGTTGCTTGCAAGTTTTCACCTAAATTTAATTTAATAGGAACAATATTGTAGTCATCATTTAAAGTTCGTGACAAGGCGGTAACATTGTTTTTGATTGAAATGTTGATTTCATTCATATAAGGATAGGTATAATTAATATTTGTGTGCACAATATTGTCGTTTGCCAGTAATTTTGAGTTTTCCACTTTTTCATTGCAAGATGCAACGATGTTATTAAATATTTCGATTTTGCAATTGGCAAAATTATAAATATTTGATAATGAATTTGTGTTAATTTTACTATAATATGTTGATAGTATTAAATTTAAATAATTATCCTTTGATAGTGTGTTTGCACGCAACTTTTCTTCACTGCAACATCCGGTTATAATCAGTTTGTTTTTTGCACGAGTTGTAGCCACATACAATAGGCGTAGTTCTTCCTTGTAGGCTTTTTCCTTGTTTTTTAATTTGATTGCAAATCTAGTAGGGGATTCTTGTCTTTTGCGAGCATTTAAATCGTAATATTGCATACCAATACCCAAATCAATATCAAAATTTAAATCGTCGTGTTCGGTAATATATTTAAATTGTTGTCCACAATTAAACAATATCACAACTGGATATTCAAGCCCTTTACTAGCGTGGATGGTTTGAATAGTGACACTATTAAGGCTATCACGGGAGATAATTTCATTGCTGGAATCCAAATTTTTTTCAATAAGGTCAATAAATTTGGATATTGATAAATTTTTTTCTTCACCAGAGATTGAATTTAAAAATTCGTCTAAAATATTTAATTGCTCATAACCTTTGTCGCTAGCAATCAAGTGTTGTCTTAAATGATACTTATTTAGTATTGTATCAATTAATTCTACAACATTTAATGTAGAACTAATAATCCTAAATTCTTCACACAAATTAAACCCGTATTTAATTTTAATTGCAAGGGCGTCATTAAAGTTGTCGGCATAGTATTTTAAGTTGTTATATAAATTTAAATCGTGATTTGTATATATAGTTAACATTTCGTTGTAATCAATGCTGACCAATGGACTGGTAAAT
>JAFULP010000020.1 GCA_017473285.1 Clostridia bacterium | reverse complement strand
CACCTTTTGACAATAAACTTGCTCTATCAATAGCGTCTTCTAATTGAGACTTTTTAATTGTAACAGTTGTATTAAAGTTAGAATTTAAAATTTGACGATAATTAATAAATTGACCTTCAAGAAGTCTTGTGGTTATAACTGTGTCAATCATGTCAATCATCAAATTATTAGAATGTACATACACTTTAACATTTTCGTCACTGTCTAGCATCCGGCTAATTTCAGCCAAACTTCTAGCAGGAACAATAAAACTAAAGTTTGAAGTAGTGCTTATAACCTTTTGATTAGCCATAGCCATCCTAAATCCATCAAGTGCTACCGCACGCACACCTTCATCATTAACTTCAAATAATACACCTTTCAAAATTGGTCTACTATCATCCACTGCAACAGCAAATATAACTGTATTAATCAAGTTCTTTAAGGCAATGTGGTTAATTTCAAAGTATTCCACTTTATCCACATTCTTAAGTTCAGGAAATTCAAGCACATCCATGCATTGAATAAAACCTTCACTATCCGCATAACTAATTCTTAATTGATTTCTTTCATTTAACTCCAAACTAATTTGCTCATTAGTTAGTCTTCTTAAATATTCGCCAAACAATTTACCAGGAACAACTGTTTCACCTTCATCAATTATTTCTGCCTTGATTGTCTTTTGAATAGAAAGTTCCAAATCTGTACCAGATAGCACAACTTTGTCACCAAAAGCACTAATTTTAATACCTTCCAAAATTGGAGATATTGTTTTTGATGAAACTGCTTTCAATACTTTATTCACAGCTTCCGATAAATCTAATCCGTCACATCTAAATAACATAATCTTCTCCTAACCAGTACCACTATGATAACACACAACCCTAAATCTGTCAATAATAATAGCCAAATTTTAAAACAAATTTTAATTTTATTTTTATATAACTAGTATAATCTTGTTTATTAGTTTAAGTTAACCAACACATTCAAAATCTATACCCTCAAAATGCCACAAATTGGCAATCTTTTCATATATAAAAATTATACTATATTTATTTAATAATGCCCTTAAAATAAGTTATCCACCGCATGTGGATAATTATGTAGTTTTCCACAATTTGCCATCAAAATTTTATCCACATTCAAAAACAAATTCACTTAATAAATATGTATATATATTTATTATGAAATCTTAATAAATTGGGGTATTGATTTATTAAGTTATTCTTAAAAAATAAGGTTATTAATTTATTAAGAAAACTAAAAAATTAAATATACTTATTTGTTATAAAAATTAAAACAACATTTTTATTCTTAAAAAATAAGTAATCCTTATTTATTAAGATGCGTGCGTTATTTGTTACTATATAAATTAATTATATTTTTAAATTATTAGATATATTATGTCCTGTGGATTTGTGTATAACTTTTTCAACCACAATATAATGTATTTAAAAATATTAAAACCACAACATATTGAAATTTTGCACTAAAAAAATTGTGGATAAAAAGTGTAAAACAATACACAATTTACCCACAATTATGTGTAAAAGTGGTAATTTTTAGGTTTTAGTACCTTAAAATTTGAGATTTTATATCATTTACAAGGGTTTTAATATGTGGATTAGTTTTGATTTGTGTGGATATCTTATCCCTTGCGTGCATAATTGTTGTATGGTCACGACCACCAAATATTGCACCAATAGCAGTTAAAGGAATATCCAACATATCATTGATTAAATATATACATAGTTGGCGAGGTTCTACAATCTCCTTATTTTTCTTTTTGCCAATAAGTTCATCTTTAGATATTTTAAAGAATTGGCATACTGTTTGTATAATTTTTTCGGCATCCAATGATTCCTTTTCAGGTTCTTCAATATCTTTCAATGCTTCCCTAGCATCGTCCATTGTAGCAGAAGGCTTGCCAATCAAAGATGCATAGAACACCACTTTAGACAAAATGCCTTCCATTTCACGAATATTGATATCAAGTTTTTGAGCAATAAAGTCAATTACATCGTTATCCACCAAATATCCTTCTTGACTTGCCTTTTTACGTAAGATTGCCACACGGGTTTCATAGTCAGGGGTTTGAATATCTTGAATTAAACCACTACTAAATCTTGAGCGCAATCTATCTTCTAAGGCAGACATCTCCTTAGGTGAACGGTCGGATGCAATAATTATTTGCTTGTTGTTTTGATATAAATCATTAAATGTGTGAAAGAACTCCTCTTGAATTCCCATCTTGTTGGATATAAACTGAATATCATCAATCATCAATACATCGACATTGCGATACTTTTCCCTAAACGAAACATTTGACTTATCTTTACCCGAACGGATAGACTCAACATAGTCGTTTGTAAACTTTTCACAAGTTACATACAAAACATTAAGTTCTGGTCTAGTCAAATTTAAATGATTACCCACAGCATGAAGCAAGTGAGTTTTACCAAGCCCAACGCCACCATAAATAAATAGTGGATTAAATTTAGAACTTGGATGCTCTGCCACGCTTTGCATTGCGGCGTGCACAAACTGATTACTTTTACCTACAACAAAATTATCAAATGTGTACTTTTGGTTAAACTTTGATTTTAACTTATTGTCGTCAGTTTGCTCAATATGCGTCGGTTGAAGATTTTGAACTTCATTTTCTTCAATGATTTTAACATCGGTATATAAATTAAAAACTTGATGAACAGCCGATTGTATTTTTGATAATATATTGGAGTTGGTTGCTTGATGCTTAGCCGAACTGCTAGGTGCTTTCAAAATTAACTCATCATTATGATAACTAATAGGCTTAAGTGTGTTTATCCACAAATCAAAAGTAATAGCAGTTACTTGATTTTGCAAAATACTTAATACATTATTCCATTGTTCTTGTAACATAATACACCTCGCTAATAACTTATAAATAAAGTTTATTTATTAAATGATTATAAAGATTATATACTTTATTTTTTAAAATGTCAATGCTAAAATCAAAACCAGCCTATAATTTTTATTTTTGTTGTCCTTGTTCGATAAATATTTTATTACCTTGCAAATTAAGATTGACATCAGCACAAGTAATAATTGTTTGATAATTTTTAACAATGCTAAGAAGTCGCTCTTGACGATTATTGTCCAGTTCGCTTAGCACATCATCAAGCAAAAGCACTGGATATTCTTTTACTTCTTCCTTAATTATTTCCATTAATGCAAGTTTCAAGGTTAAGGCAACTGTACGCTGTTGACCTTGGGATGCAAAGTATCTACAATCTTGATTATTAATTTTAAAAATAATATCATCACGATGCGGACCAATTAATGTATGTTGCATTTCTAATTCTTTTTTTAAATTTAAATTAAATTGATTATTTAAATCGTCAAAAATAGAAATATTATTTTTTTCTTCAAAAGAATACGAAATATCCAACTTTTCGCCCACAATAATCGAATTATAAATCATTTTAGAATATTTTTTTAAATTTTCAACAAATAAAATTCTTTTTTTAATTATTTTTTCAGCGGTTAAAATTAATTGTGGAGTCCATATATTTAATTGTTCTATTTTTGATTTATCACTTATGTTAGATTTTAAAACACAATTTCGCTTTTTTAAAATTTTGTCATATCTAATCAAATCAAACATATATGTTTTATCAAACTGGCTAATTGATATATCTAAAAATTTTCTTCGGTCTTCAGGAGTTTCTTTAACCAATTTTAATTCATCAGGCGAAAAATACACAACATTTAACTCACCAATTAATTGAGTTAACTTTACAATTGGAATATTATTTATTTTAATTATTTTTTTATTTGAATTATTTAATATTATTTCAATGTTTTTATTTCCAGCAATTGTATTAAAGTTTAAAAGCACTTGCGCATATTCTGCATCAAAATTAATCATTTGTTTTTCTTTTGCGGTTTTTGGACTTTTACTAATTGCGCACAAATATATACGTTCAAGTAAATTAGTTTTGCCTTGTGCATTTTTACCCAATATAAAATTAACACCATCACTAAAGTTAATAACTGCGTTGGTGTAATTTCTAAAATTATTTAATTTAACACTATTAATCTTCATATTGTTTAAACGAATTATAAATAATTTTAAAATGCTAACTTATATTAATTTAATTATATCAAAAATATAAAAATAGTCAATAAATTTATAAAAAATAATTATTTTAAATTTTTAAGATTTAAAACAATTATCAATTAATTGATTTTTATTTAAATTATTTATTAATATATTTGTATTATTTAAATATAATTAAATTTTAGATAAATGAATAAATGTATTTAATGTTATAGATAATAAAAGTATTAGTGGATTTTAATAATCTGCAATTGATAGTTATTTATATTTTGCTTTAAGT
>JAFULP010000002.1 GCA_017473285.1 Clostridia bacterium | reverse complement strand
CATACTTGATGCAAGAAGCTAAAAATGTGTCCCCACTTAAACTATTTTTAATCACACTATAATCGTTGTTTAAATCAAAAAAATACTCAAAATAATCTACATCCTTTGTATTGATTTCAATTTTATCATCATATGTAACAATTTGAGCATACTTGTCCTTGCTAACTACTTCTGCCACATTATTGTTGATGTAATATCTAAATATCTGCCCACAATCAAATATTTGCTTGATATTAAATTGCGACAAGTCTTCAATAATTATTTTGTTGTTTAGTTTAGTATATTTCATAATCTTTAACTCACTATTTGTTGTTTAATGCGCTATCACACTTATAAATTTTTTGTTATAGTTTAACTCTCGCCCTTACTAACCTATATTAGTGCGGTAACACTAAGATTTAAGCAAAATGTTGATGCCTTTGTTTAATTGCCACCTTTGATAGCGCCTTAAGTGCTAATCATCGCACCTTGTAATTTTAACCACACCCACTGTGCCATATTTTTTGTGTTTAAAAGTGTAGCCTTCAATACTTAATTCAAAAGGCGTATCATTGGCTTTTTCGTATATTATTATCCCACTATCGCTTAACAAATTATTGGCTAATATATACTCAATTGCCTTTTCGCCATAGTCGCTTGCAAATGGCGGGTCCAGTAGCACAATGTCATACTTCTTGCCACTAGATTTGGCATCAATCAAATAATTCATATAATCGCTTTGGGTTACGCTAAATTTGCCGTCAATGCCTATCAAATTTTGCTTAATAATTTTGATTGCCTCAGCGTTTGCGTCCACAAAGTCAACACTACTAGCCCCCCTTGATAAACTTTCCACCCCTAGCGCACCCGTGCCAGCAAACAAGTCCAACACCCTTGCATCAATAATGTCAAATTGAATAGATGAAAAAATGCTTTCCTTTACCCTATCAAGTGTAGGCTTGGTAGTGGCAAGTTCAAACTCTTTCAACTTCTTCCCACGATATCTTCCCGCTATAATTCTCATGTATTTATGATAACATAATTAATTAATATTAGCAACTGGTTTTTGATATTTTCTGCTTGCTTAATGGTTTTTAATTGTCTTTGTTGTTAAGGTAAATCATATATTATCAATTTAAATGCTAATGTACTTAGTCTGCTATACTCTAATTTTGCAAGTTTGGCTTATATTAAATTACAAAGCGTTAATACAAATATATTAATTATAATATTTATAAAGTTATATTGTATTATTTATATATCTAATTTTAAGCATTAAAAAAGCACCTACTAATGTAAGCGCTTTTAATTAATTATTTAGATTTTTTAGTTGTCTTAGTTCCAGTTTTTGCTGGCGCTTTCTTGCTTGCAGTTGTTTTGCTAGCAGTCTTAGTTGAAGTTGACTTCTTTGCAGTTGTAGCCTTAGTACTTGTTTTAGCAACTGTAGACTTAGCAGTAGTTTTAGTTGAAGTTGCCTTTGCAGGTTTTTCAGCCTTTTCTTCTGCCTTGCTAGAAGCCTTAGAAGTTGTTTTCTTAGCAGGCTTTTCAGCAACTGGCTTAACTTCTTCTACTTCTGCCACTTCTTCATTTGCCTCTACTTCCTCAACAGGTTCAGCCACAGACTCCTTCTTAGATGCTTTAATGCTAGCCTTATATTCAGCTATAAGTTTTTTGTCCTTACGGTCCATAATGATTAAAGCAACTACAAGTCCCACAACAATAACTGCCAATACAGCGATTATAGCAATCCAATTATCAGCAATAAATTTTGTCATAAACTATTCCCCTTTTATTGATACTTTTATTCTATCACATAAAGCACAAAAATGCAAAACATTTTTCGACAATTTTTTAAATTTAATAATAATTTTTAAAAAATTACCAATGAATATTAAATCATTCCCACTAATTTGTTAACTAATTTATAATATAATAGTTCTAAATTTTATTTATTTAATTAAAATATTATTAATTTTAAAACTTTAATTTACTTTGAATAAATATTTATTAAAAATTGAATTTTAAATCAATTTTTTAATTATATTTGCACAAAACAAAACCCACCCAATAATTTGGATAGGTTTTTGTTTAATTATTAAGCAGTTATTCCAAATTCCAATTCAAAGTAATCATTGCCTTCGTCCGTAGAACTGTCTTTTGTATATGTAGCGTATATAAAATGCTTACCCGTTGATGGAATTGTGTAAGTAAGTGTTTTTGTTTCGCCGGTTATGCCTTGAAAACTAAATGCTGTCATAGCTAAGTTGAGATAACTAAGTTCACCATAGTCATACCCATTTTCGCCATAACTTGTAGCCCTTACAGTTAGCACTGCTCCTTTACTAGCCACAATTTCTATTATACACTCAGCAGTTGATGACGCAACACCTACATTTTGACTTCGATAATATGCTGAGTTATCTGGGCTTGACCATGTTTTCCACTCAGTACCAGTATTACTAAAACTATATGATTCCGAACCATCTATTACACGCCATCTATTCACTGCTGTTCCAGATAAATTATTTGTTATTGTTCCACCATTGGTTATCGTAAATTGTAATGAATCATTATAGTAATCCATGCTACTATCTTTTCTAAATTTTATATAAATATAACTTGTGCCAGTAGGTATGTCGTATGTAAGCGTTTGGGTTGAAGCGCTTGAACTTCCTTTAAAACTTTTATACACATTACTACTATCTGCTGTATATGAAGCCGTTAATGTCGTGTTCAAATTACTAAATATACCAAAGTCATAATTACTTTCAGCGTAATTAATTACTGTAAATGTTACAGTTTTGGCAGCATTGGCAACAAATGTGGCTTTACATAGTGCATAAGAACTGCCAACCCCAAAATTTAAACTTTCATAATACCCTGATGAGTTTTTGTAAAAACCATAGTTATTTGTGCCACTCACAGTTTCTATTGTACAAGTATCTAAAGCTACAAACTTTGCATACAAGATTTGACCTTGTGACCTAAATGGGAAGGTTGCTTGGGTTGTATAACTTGAGTTTAAGTACCAGCCACCAAATTTATACCCTGTTGGAGCGGTTGGTGTAGTGGGTTCTTCAATTAATGCATTTTTAAATATTATCTCTGTTGTAGTTTCACCATTGACTACATACTTCATTAATCCCGCTT
>JAFULP010000019.1 GCA_017473285.1 Clostridia bacterium | reverse complement strand
CTTGTTTTATTATGATGTTATTATAGATGTGAATCATCGCAACTAAGTGTGCCATAAGTAGCATTTATCCATACATTATTTTTAGTACTTTCATAAATTGTATATATTCGCTGGTTACCCGCTGATAACGATACACGCACACCTTCAGTAAATAATATATTTTTGTTTACATCTTCTATTTTGTCTGGAATTAAACGACTTGAAATACTTTCATCTTCCAAGAATTTAATCGTTTTAGGTATTCCGTCTGCCGGCGTATACTTACCATCATATTTAAACCTAGTGTAGAACTTGATATTTTTACCATCAACCGTAGTGTAATACACATACCTATTGTTGTAGTTTGCAGGAGAATCGATACCACCATAAGTAGGTAAATACACATATGGCGTTCCAGTAGACGAATCAACTAAGTATCGTGAATTTATAGTTTTTAATACTAGTTTATTTCCATCAAGAATGTAATTATTACTTACTGCATCATAATGAGTATTGCTCATTGAATAATCACAATAGTCTGAATAATTCTTTTGCAACTCACTTAATGAAATAGTTATTCCTGCTCCAAAGAAATCACTAATACTTTCAGCATCTCCCTTCTCAGGATTATAACTATAAATCGTTATTTTAGTTGCTTCTAGATATTCATCGCCAATATCCAAACTGGTTTTATCATAAACATAAGCACTATTGCCAACATTAAATTGAGTTTTATTACACAATCCAAAATCACAAGGTATGTTAAATTTACCACCTTCAGCATACACATAGTAGTAATCGCCTGTAACACCTAAGTCGTTAGAGGTTAAACCATTTCCACCACGCTTAGGAGTTAATGTTACATTGATGCTAGCAGAACCTGTGCCATTAAGTGTAAAATACGCTGTAGTGTTAGCTGAAAGTTCTCCATTGTACGGCGTACCGTCCTGTACGCTAACATACGCACCACTTTCATTTAGATAATATATATCGCCATTATCATTAATTGCGTTGCGATATACGCTATATACACCAGTAGGGCTATCTGTGCCAGCATATTTAAATGTAGTATTAAATTGTAATGTATCAAGTGTATCTACATGACCGATTTTTGCCGTCCAGCGCAACTCGCTTAAAATAACTTGCTTAGTTGCCCCCGACGAACTTTCGGATATACTATGTGTTAGGTTTTCTTGCACTATTCGGTCTATACCATATGTTGTATACAAATATTCTGCATCACCTGCTGGAACAATGTACTCGTCATTGGTGTCGTCTAAATTTATCAATAAATATGCATAGCCATTTTTATCTATAAGTTGATATTCATCAATTTCTAACTCTTTAATCAAATCTTTTGCATCCGCATAGTTTGGATATAAGGTTTTGCCAACTATTGCATCCGAACTGTATACATACAATTCATTATCAACAACCCTATACATCGGCACTTCATAAGACTCTATGCCAATCTCTTCAAAAATCGTCTTAACATCACTATCCTGCATATCTTCAACCAGAACTGTCATTGATTGATTAATATTGCTAGGCAAAGCCAATGAACTTGAACAGTTGAAGTAGGTTAAAGGCAATGTACAAGTTTTATTTGTTGAGTCAATATTCATACCATCTAGTAAGAATTGATTGTAATTATTACCTTGATATCTTGATGTATCAATATTTGTTCCATTAATTTTTATATTGTCCACATTTATCACTATATATGAATCCATATAAGGGTTTAATTCCCCATTATTCCATGTAATCTGTCTACCATAGGCAGAATATAAATATCCCATCGATTTATCTTGAATTCCTAGATATGAATTTAGTACTGTTGTGTAAGATGTATCTAAACTTTGTATCATCGCTGTGCCAGATACAGTAATGAGGAATGCGCCCACTGCCCCTATTATCGTTGAAGCAGAAGCATAAATTTTTAGAGCAAACAGCACCTTGCTGATTGCGCCAATAACAATACCGCCCAGTGGAGAGAATGCCATCAGGGCAAGTAGTACCACGCCCACTCCCGCAATAATTCTCCAGCCTTTCCACGCTTCTTGCCTTTCTTTAACTCCTTCAATTGCAATATTAGATACTGTTCCAGTCACTTCAAATAATGAGCCTGATTTTGAGTATAGTGAAATATCTTCTTCTGCGTCACCATCTGCATTTTTTATAAATCCAAATACTAATATAAACTCAAAATAAGTTTTATCTTTACTCAAATAATTGTCATTTACATAATATGAACTGCCCAGTGTTCGTTGGTGAGTTGTTGCCAAGGTCTCGACTTGTGTTTTCATTCCATCAGTAATTTGACTACCCGTCACACCAAGCCCAGTCAAGTCTTTAACATTAGTCCAGAAAGCATGTCTATCAGTATCACCTGCTTCATTCTTCCACGTCCACGCACTTCTGTCACCTTCAAGTGTTACCATATAATCCTTCTCATATGCAACCGTCCCTTCATCATTATTTGGTTTAAAATCAACACTTTCTCTTGCAATACCATATTTACAATATAGTTGAGCAACTTGACCTAATGGTTGATAAATTGTGTAAATAATATCTTCGCTGTAATCTTTATAAGTACATTCAACTTCAGTAATATAGTTTGCACTGTAAATAACTTGAACTGAGTCGCCAGTAGGTTCGTCAGGTTGCTCAATTACACGAGCCATCATCCTAAACATTGTGTATTCCTTAGCCCAACCATTTGCTAAGGTATTTGTTGGATTGTGGTCGTCTCTGGCAAGGCTATCTTCTTTGCCATCAAACAATGATTTCAATGCCGATGCTGACACATTGATATCACTCATATTAATATAGTGCGCTATGGCTGTAAGAGTGTCATCAGTATAATCATATTGAGTTTGACCTTGCAAGTAGTCACGGTTTTGAACCATTTCAACTGTAAATGGATAATAATGTTTACCTAAAATATTAATTCCATTACTACCCTTGCTATCAGTTGGAACATCTACAACACCAACCAAGCCACCATAGTTGTACACTTTTGGTGATTGAATAATGCCAGCAACTGTATCATATTCATAATATCCATTTTCCGCATCGCAGAATTCGGCTGAGATTTCACAACCATACATATTAGTGTCTATTCTACCAACCAACGCACCAACATAACTTGAATCTATAAAGCCTGAATTACTGTTAAATACTTTTATTTTCGCTTTAGGGTTTGTATCCGCATTGTAAACCAACTTAATATTGTTTACTTCGCCTGTGCTGTAGCCAATAATACCACCAATATAGTTACCTGAAAGCACTTGATTTTCGTCATTATCTACATACTGTTGAACATTCACATATCCAGTAGGATTTAACTTAAAGAATTCAGTAGTTGCTGAAGTGAATCCATTATTTTTACCAATATATCCGCCAACATACAATTTACCAGCAACATTAAATGCTTCGTCAGTGTCGTCAATCACATTGTCGCCATTAGTGTCTTGCGATTGTGGCAATATTGGCAATTCAATTGCTTGGTCGTGGTTTAGATATCCTATCACACCACCTACATTTATGCCAAGCGGAGCATAAACCGAACCTAGAACTTGACATTCGCTATATGCGCTTGCTGAAGCCCCATCTTCGTCAACTGTCATAAAGTTTGGACTGTTAAGTCGTCCAGCAAATCCACCAATACCGCCGTCAACACTTTCACCCTTGACTGACGCAGTGCCATAATAGCTTTCCAAGTATGACACAAACTGTTTGCCCATTTCAACACTTATAGTTTTCTTGTTGCTTATATCTGCAATACTACCTATATAATTAGATGCAATGTTTACAACAGTTTCATTTCCGTCGCCGTCTATTAAAAATTTTTCATCCGTCATCACATCGGCATTGGCTGTAACCTTAGAAAATTTACTTTCGCCACCAATATATCCTGCTATGCCACCAATATTGGTTGGAAGATAGTAGAATGGGGTAAGTTTGTTTTTGCCCTCTTCAGTGTTCCAAACTTCATATTTATAGTCAAATGCTGTTCCATATACTTTTACATCTTTAACGGTTGTGTTGATAATTTCGCCAGATGTAGCATAACCCACAACACCACCTACATTTAGGTTACCAACAATAGCGTTGGTTGTTTCAGTTATTGTTAAATTGCTAATGTTTGCATTTGTAGCATAGCCTGCAATTCCACCAACATTTGTTATACCAACAACATAGTCAAGCATAATTTCCACACCACCTTCGATTGAAGTGTTTAGTGTTAATCCTTGTGCTTTACCAATAGTTCCACCAATATCGGCAAAACCTGCTATTGTTACGCTTTCTTCAACTGCTTGATACATATCATCAAATGTTATAGCGATATCACTAAGCGCTCCACCAATCACGCCACCAACAGCATACATACCGTACACTGAAGATGTGTTAGAACAATTAGTAATTGTAATATTTTGACCTTCAACACATCCAGCCACGCCACCAATATACATAAATTGCATAAATTGGTTAATTATTGTAGGTGTTTCTAGTCCTTCAGTCAAACTTGTTCCACTTATTGGGTTATTGCTTTCGTGTTCGTTTAGGTTAGACAAATCTTCAATTTCAAAGCCTACAGTTGCATTATTTTTAGCATTAGTAATGCTTGCGTTTGCATAACCTACAACACCACCAATATTAGATACCATATAATCATATTGATTAATTCCTTTTACGGTATTTTTAAACCAATCTATTTTGTTTTGGTCGTCACTAGACAAGTTGTCAAATGTTAAAACTTGGTTGTTATTAACTATTAATAGTTCGCCTTCCTCGTTTTCACATTTCAAATCAGCCGTCGAATTCCAGTAGCCTATCAAGCCACCAAAGTTTGATGCTTGTGCAGCCACTTTGCCCGACTTAGGAGCGGTAGGCATAAATATTCCTACATTGGCAAAGCCTGTAACTTGGTTACCAGCAGATGTTTGCTCGTCTACCAACCAAGTATTTCCATTCATCACCAAACTGGTTTCGCCCGCATATTGACCAATAAATCCACCAACATTGCCCGTTCCAAATACATTTATAATTGCTGGCATTTCGTTGACAAAGTTAAATGTTCCGTTTGTTGCAATACCAATGATACCGCCAACATTTTTGCTGTCAACCTTAAAGATAGTTTCGTCGTTTAGTTCATAATTAATTTCACCCAACGCTTGCTCGTATCTACCAATAATCAAGCCGTAACTGTTGGCTTCGCTATCGCTAAGTTGTTTTACCACAATTTGCTCAGATACGGATTTAATTATAACATTGCTAATACTTCCAGTAACCCCTTCAGCATCTTCAGCACTTTTTGCAACATGCGCAACCACACCACCAAAATTATTGGTTGTGGCAGTAGCCAATGTTACATTGATTGGACGATTATTGCCATCAATATCTTGTCCACGCTGACCAACTTGTCCGCCATACAAGTACGCCACAACACCACCAAACACTTGTGATTGATACTCGTCGCCTTCTGTACCTTCAAATGTCACATCAAATCCACCAACAACGCCATTTTGCATCAAGCCAACCAAGCCCGCAATATATGTTGCAGTTTTTCCAATCTCGCCAACTTTAACGCTGGAAGTTTCACCTAATGTTAGGATTGTGCCAAAGTTTTCAACAACAAAACCATTAATTGATTTTTCGTTGTTTTCCTTAGAATTTAATGTTATTGAAATTCCATCAACTAAATTAATTACACCACTTGCTAAATTTTGATTAATAAAGCCAGCCACAGTTGTAATTGTTGCATTAGTCATTGTTACATTTGTCGATTTAAATGAGTTTTTAACATTAACCGTTCCGCTGTTTGTATTAATTACACCTGACGCAGTCGAACAACGATTGCCGTTACCTTCATTAAAGGTTACAATTTCAATACTTGTATCTATTGAATGTAAATTTAATGTATCAGTTAAGTTAATATTGTTTACAAGTCCAGATATGCTTCCCGTTGAATTTGTTGTTACGCTACCATCAACCTTAACATTAAATACTACAGGCGCAAAATTGCTCTTTACTAAGTAATCAGCATCAGTAGTACCTACATTTTCAATTAATGGAGCGGTGCTTACACGACTGTCTTCTAGAATAACATTTGTAATTACTGCGCCGTTTTCAACATAGTTAAATAGTGCTGAACCGTTTAGATTTGCAATAGTTTTTGGAGCGTCGTTTTTAATAATTTTTGCATCATTATTAAAGTTAATTCCATATTCATCTATCGTTTCGTCCAACAAAGTTCTATCCAAGGTATAATTACCATCTTCCACGCTTGCGCTAGTTGTAAATACTCCCGCAAATGGATGAGATGCCGTTCCTATACCTGACCAATTTGAAAGTAATTGATAATTATTTTCATCGCTTTCCTTATATTGAACAGTGTTATCCAATGGCAATATAATGTCAATTTCCAATTCAAAGTACTTGTTGCTTGTGTCATCCACTTCGTTAACCAAGTGTAACACGCCTAAGTTGTTAATTAAGAATGGGAAACTATCATAATATATTGTGCCATTAGTTGCATCTAGGGTAGACACAATCTTTCCTCTAGCATTTTTGTTTAAGTAATCGCTATCTATTATGTAATTACCAGAATCATCCATAAATGCATTAAACGAACCATTACCAGTTTGTTTAACTCTAACTTCAATTGGTTTAACCGTTCCGTCCAATTTTAATTGTTGAATGTTGTGGATTGGATAACCATAGTTATATGTTGTGCTAATTGTAGCATCCGCAGTTAACAAATCATCCCAGTTGTACATACTGTACACTTTCCAGCCTGAAAGCAATGCACTGTTTGAAGTTTTTAATTCATCTTCAATTGTCACTACTTGCATTTCACGAGTAGATTTACCAATAATGCCATACGTCTCTAAATCTTTGTACACATCGGTAGTGGTATAGTTTGCATAATAATCGAAGTATAAATTCTCATATCTTGCAACATCTAAAGACTCTTGCAAGTCGCCAATAAAGTGTGTAGCCATACCAGCCGAATAGCAATTAGACACATTACCTTGATTAGTAAATGCTAATGCTGCACCAATCAATGTTTTGTTGTCACCATCAACGCTAGTAAAACTTCCAGTAAAGTAACTATCTTCAATGCTTGCATTTTCTGTACTGTGATAAGCCAAACCACCAACATCAGTAACGCTATCAGCAACATTTGTATTGCCCATATTGTAACAGTTAGATATTAGCCCGTTGTTGATGCCAACAATGCCACCAAATTTATTTGGTACGCTCAAGTTGTTATCATATTGTACACCAAGCATAAATATTGTGCCGTTATTAATGTTTGCCACCCCACCTTTACCTTCGCCATCGATAACTGTAAATTGTGAATTTTCTGTTAAAGGAACTGTTAAATTTACAGTTAGGTTAGATATTGCCGAGTGTTTAGCAATTTCGCCAAATATTGTTGTTGTGGTACTTATTATATTATTGTTGCCCAACACAACGCCGTTTAGGCTACCCAAAGAGTTACCTATAGTTTCACTGCTAGACAATAAATAGTACTTATATTCATCATCTTTAGCAAAAGTATAGTTATTTAATTCGCCTTCCTTAAACATGATTGGGTTATAAGCCGAGCCTTCATTGCCTTGCACAAATTTGACTGTAATATTGCCGTCGCTATCCACTTGGGTTTCAACTATACCCATAAGTGTTAACAAATTTTGCAATTCGCTAGGCATTGGTAAATATCCTTGTTTCCATATCCATTTAGAACCAATGTAGCCGTTTAATGGATTAGCATCAACTTCCGTATTTGGTTGCAATGTTGTGTTGCTGTTAATCAATACATTTGCTGTAACATTTGTAGGTTGATTTTCAAACACTGTATTATCGTCAAATGTTAGGTTGTAGTCCGAACTATATACTACGCCTTTACCTGTAATAGTATTGCTACTGTCCGTGTAACCAACTAGCGCATTAGCGATTACATCATGTGAATATATATTACTTACATCGTTTTCGTTTGCCGTTATTTTAGTGTCGCCTCGATACATTCCTGCCATACTAATAGTTAGCGCCGAATAAGTGTTATTAATTTCTTGCTCTACTACTCCACCAGCAATAACACAACCGTTAACATCTCCAGCCAAGCCAACCAATCCACCTAAAACGGTTAAGGTGCTTGTTTCACGATTTGCCAATTGCACACCAAGTTCGTTATTAGCAAATAGTTGTCCCATTGCGGTAGAATTATTAATTGAATAACTACCAGTTGCTTTACCTATAATTCCGCCACCAACCAAACTGCTGTTGTATTCGATATTGCAATTCATAATTGCCATACTGTCATTAATTGTTAGTGCCTTGCCGTCTACCACATTTCCGCTAGTCAATCCCACGATGCCACCAACAACCATATTGTCAACAACACCAACTACAACTATCTCATCATCGTCACGGTCGTCCACTTTAATAGTGATTTCGCTAGCCAATCTGTTTAATACCGCACTATTGTTTGACGCCATATGACCAACAATACCGCCAATATATGCATTGTTTGTTTTGATTAAATTATAAGTTAGTTTCGCATAACTATTTTCAATGTCTTTGTCAACTTTACTTTCGTTAGCAAGATAACCAGTAATGCCACCTACATAATATGTTGTGTCAGTGTCCACATCGTCAATTGTCTCCACATCGGCTTTAATTTCCTTATCGCATACTGTAACTTCGGCAATACAATCGCTAACCGAGCACATATTAGAGGTTGCAATAATACCGCCAATGTAGTTATTATTTGTGCTTAAAAGTTGAATTTCAACATTTTCAGTTTCATTTTCAATAAACACCTTTGAATCACTTATGCGTGTATATTTAGCACTTGCAATAATGCCACCAACATATACGCCTTCATTGCTTGTCACAGTGATTTTGCCCGAATATGTACTTGATGCAATCAAGCCTTCGTATCTATCAATATGTTCTTCCGTATCATAGTAATAGCCGTCAAGCATACCGACCAATCCACCGATGTTAGCAATAGCATTAGCCGTGGTTACCTCATTACAATTTACATTGTATTGCAACTCACTTGAACAAGAAAGTATTTTACTACGATATCCTTCACCAACAATTGAGCCTAAATTTACTACGCTTGCATTGTTTATAGTCTTAATTGATGCGTCTACAACACTACTTGATTGTTTAACTTCAATTTGTTCAAAACTACTTGCGTAATCATATGCCGATACACCACCTACATGCACATATTCTCCGCCATTTAATTCAATGTACTCATAACCAAAATTAATATTAGCAATACGAGCATTAGTGGTTTGCTTAAAGAAGCCCGAACCTAAATCATTGCTTGTATTTGCATTTAATTTAATG
>JAFULP010000018.1 GCA_017473285.1 Clostridia bacterium | reverse complement strand
GTAATAAACAAGTTGTTGCTAATAGGTCAAAATATGGCATTAATGAAATTGACAAGGAAAAAAGAAAAAGTTTATTAGTAAGATTTTTGCTACAATTCAAAAACATAATGGTTTTAATTTTGTTGGCATCAGCAATAATTTCAATTACAGTGGCAATCATCAACAATCAAACGGGAGAGTTGTTTGAGGGTTTTGTGATATTATTTATAGTAATTATGAACTCGATTGTAGGAGTAATTCAAGAGAATAAAGCGGAAGCGTGTATTAATGAGTTAAGGAAAAGCGAAAAAACCACCGCAAAAGCATTTCGTGATGGGGTTATGCAAATAGTGCCCACACAAGATTTGGTTGTCGGGGATATTGTTTGCATTGAAGCGGGTGATATTGTACCGGCGGATATGAGATTGATGGAATCAAACAATTTAAAATGCGATGAGAGTAAATTGACGGGAGAATCAATGTCGAGCACTAAAGACGCTAATTATATATGCTCGTCGCACACGACACTAGCAGAACGAGTTAATATGGCGTATTCGGGAAGTTTGGTAACCAATGGCAAGGCTAAAGGAATTGTTGTGTCAGTGGGTAACAATACTGAAATAGGCAAAATTGCACATCTACTATTCAACTCTAATAAAGACACGACTCCGCTTCAAAAAAGTATTGAAAAAATTGGAAAGTTTATTACTTGGTCAGTTCTTGCTATATGTGTTGTAATATTTTTAATTGAACTAATTTTTGTAAAAGATAGCAACTTTATAGGCGCATTAATGGTGTCGGTGGCGCTTGCGGTGGCGGCAATCCCCGAAAGTTTGCCTGCGGTTATTACGCTGATTATGGCAATGGGCGTTCAACAACTAGCCAAGCGAAAGGTTATAATCAAACAACTTAGTGCTGTTGAAACACTTGGCAGTTGCGAAATTATATGTACGGACAAAACCGGAACGCTTACTCAAAACAAAATGACCGTTGTGCAAAATTTTACCAATAATGATTATCATATACAGATAACTAATATCAATCCACAAATGCTAAATTGTATGCGCTATTGCAATAACTCATACATTGACGCCAATCAAAAAGTAGTGGGAGAGCCAACCGAAAATGCGATTTTTGAATACTCGTTAAAACTAAATATTAAGCCAAGCAAACGCATTCAAGAAATAGCCTTTGACTCAACTCGCAAAATGATGACCACTTTAAATGTGATGGACGGGGAGATATATAGTTACACAAAAGGGGCGTTTGATAGGGTTATAAAATTATGTTCTTATATTGATATTAATGGGAATATTGTGCCACTTACCGACAATATGCGAGCAAAACTTACTGAAGTTAATAATGAAATGGCCAATAAGGCATTGCGTGTGTTGGGATTTTGCTACAAGCGATATGATAGTTTTGAAGGCACGGAAGACTTGGAAAATGATATGATTTTTGTGGGGCTTACGGGCATGATGGACACTCCACGCAAAGAAGTGGCTGGCGCTATCAAAAAGTGTTTTAAGGCGGGCTTAAAGCCTGTGATGATAACTGGGGACCACAAACAAACGGCTTTTGCAATTGCAAGGGATTTGGGTATTGCCAAATCAATTGACCAAGTGCTAACTGGTGACGAAATTGAGAAGATGAGCGACAAAGAATTTGCCGATAAAGTACAACAATACACAGTGTTTGCTCGTGTCAGCCCAGAGCATAAAGTTAAAATTGTAAAGGCATATAAAAGCCTAAAAAAGATTGTGGCAATGACGGGTGACGGGGTAAACGATGCTCCAAGCCTAAAGATTGCCGACATTGGTGTTGGTATGGGTATATCGGGGACGGACATTGTAAAAAGCGTATCAGATATGCTTATCACAGACGATAATTTTGCAAGCATAGTGGTGGCGGTGGAAGAAGGCAGAAAAGTATACAACAACATACAAAAAGCCTTACAGTACTTAATATCTACAAATTGCGTTGAAGTGTTTGGAATGTTGTTTGGGCTTGTGTTCTTTCCGCAATATAGTTTCCTGTTGCCGTCGCAAATGTTATTCATTAATTTAGTCAGTGACAGTTTGCCAGCGTTTGCATTAGGCAAAGAGCGTGTTGAGCCTGAAATAATGAGTATGCCACCACGCAAAAGTTCAAGCGGGCTGTTTGGGCAAGATGTGGGCGTTAGCATAATTTACCAATCCATACTTCAAATGGGGATAGTTATAGGGGTTTATTTATATGCATTGTTTAATTTTGGAAGCAGTGTGGCAACCACTATGACATTCTTTACAATTGTATTTATGCAGTTACTTCATAGCGTGAATTGTAAAACCAATCAAAGTATACTAGGCAAAAATTTATTGGATAACCCTACATTTAACTTTTGTTTTGTTTTGTCGTTTGGCATAAGTATACTTGTTGCGGTGTGTCCAATCTTCTACACGCTATTTAAATTAGAATTTTTAAATGTTCATCAATGGATAATGGTGGCAATTGCATCGTTTAGCATTATACCATTGTGTGAAGTGGTAAAATTATTTTTAAATTATAGAAAAAAATCAAATTATCATTTTGGACACAAAAATATAAAAATTGAAGAAAATAATTAATAAATTATCAAAAAAATTAAATTAATTAAATTTATTTAAATAAATCAAAAAATACTTAAAAATAACAATATTCAACAAATAAAATAATCTTTTAATATAAATAAAATGATTTATTTAAAAATAATAAAATTAAATTATTTCAATATTTAAATAAAAATAATTTAATTTAATGTTTAAAATCTATCTAATTGCTAACAATACACTTAGGAGGAATTATGGTAGATTTTCAACAAAGCAAAACAAAAGAAAATTTGGCACGCTCATTTGCAGCAGAGTGTCAAGAAGGGGCTAGATATCAATTTATGGCACAAACAGCAATGCAAGATGGCTACACTTATATGAGTGCATTAATTAGAACATTGGCACATAACGAAATGGCGCACGCAAAGCAATTTTTTCAACACATAACTAAATATGGTGGGGACAATGTTCAAAACATTGAGATTTGTGCAGGATATCCATTTAGGTCGGGCGAATTGGTAGACTTGTTGATTTTGGAAAGCGAAAATGAAAAATCTTCAGGTGAAAATATTTATCCTGAGTTTGCAGATATTGCGGAAGAAGAAGGATATAAGGATGTGGCTGAGTTGTTTAGATTGATTGCAGATGTAGAAAAAAGTCATCAAAAAATATTGGTTCAATTACACGATGAATTAAAAGCCAATACCTTATACAAGTGTTGTGAAGGCGAAGGTTGCTTTAAATGTGATGAATGTGGCACAGTGCAAACTGGTAAATGTGCGCCTAAGGAATGCCCACTTTGCCATCAACCGCAAGGCTATTATCGTATTAATATTACAATGAATAGAAGTAAATAGGGTTGCGAACTTAATAAGGTGATATATTAAATTATATTTAACTATTATTGATAATTAATAATTAATGTATAATAAAAAATGAGTAGGTGAAACTACTTATTTTTTAATCTTTGTTTATAACACCAATAACACATACTTTCATAACTTTCTTCTGCGCCGATTAATATTTCTTCGCCACAAGTTGTAAGTTTGCCATTTACAAATCTAGCATTCACGCTTGCTTTACGTCCGCATTTACATACGCTTTTAATTTCTTGCAAACTATCAGCAAGTTCTATTAGGCGTTTGCTCCCTTCAAATAATTGAGTTTTGAAATTGGTAAGCAATCCATAACATAATACAGTGGTTCGGTATGAAATTTGTTTAAGTTGCTCAATTTGTTCAGTGGTCGCAAATTGACACTCATCAACAATTATTATATCTATTTTTTGCTTTAAATTTTCCTTAATAAATAAAATACTCAAGTCTTCATCTTTGCTAAATTTAGTACATTCGGCGCTAATTCCTATGCGGGATATAATTTTTGGCTTATCATCTTCTTGTTCGAAGCGATTGTCAATATTGGGCTTTAAAAGCAGAACGTTAAAGCCCTTTTGTATGTAATTAAATCTGCACATAAGTGCTTCGGCAGTTTTGCTACTACCCATAACACCATATTTAAAATACAATTTGCTCATAATTTAATCCTTTAAAAGCAATAAAAACTATGCTTATTAAACTTAACAATCAAAAATTTTAATTATTAACACTATCTATTTGAGTTGTTTATACTACACAAATTTTGAATAGTATTATAAATTATTAAATGTTAATAAACTGTTGCTTACGATTTGTTTCTAAATTATAGCAAAAAATGAGTAGTTTGTCTACTCATTTTTATTAGATTAACATATTAAAATTATATATTATTCAGCATCTTTTCCGCAACAATTTTTGTATTTCTTTCCGCTTCCACAAGAATTAGTATTTGACTTATTTACTATCATTTAGTATAACTCATTCTCATTTAAAATACAAGAAAAATAAGGCAAGACAAGGAATATCAGACATTTTTTATTTCTTAAAATCATTTATCATTTCCTAGTCTCATTTTCTCAGACGTGGTCAAATCGTGGTCACAGACCACCAATTTTCTTAGTAGTCTAAATTATCTTTTTTAAACAAGTCATCATTTAAAAATTCTTGAATTGTAATACCGAAGGCATCTGCTATTTTTAATAATGTTTCAAATTTTATACTATTATACTCTTCATGAATTATATGTTTAATTGTTGATTGGTCAGTAAGCATTCTTTTACTTAATTCATATTGAGTCATATTATTCTTTATTAGCAAATTACTAACTCGTAAAGCAACCGCTCGTTGTATCTTCATATTATATACCAATCCTTATATGATAAGTATATAAGAGCAAATTTATATTTTTAGTGTCTATATAGACATTATGATTGACTTTTTATGTCTTCTTTTGCTAGAATTAAAGTGAAATAAAGAAAATTCAATTTTCTAGCTAGACAGCAAAGGAGTAGATATGAAGAAATTTGGTTTAATATTATTGCTAATCTTTACAATTAGTTTTATGTTTTATGGTTGCTCTTCCACGCCGCAAAAGCCAACTGGAGATATTATAGAAGATAATACAACTGAGAATGATGACAATAACAATAATGATAATGATGTTGATGATAATAATGAACAAGGATTAAACTTCTATCTACTTTCCGACGGGAACTATGCCGTAAGCATTGGAAATGCAAGATATCTAAATACAATAGAATTCCCAGCAAGTTATAAAAGCAAACCAGTTACAAGAATTGTATCTGACGAAATAGATTACTCTTATAATAACAATAATGCTTATGCGAATATAAAAGAAATAAAAATTCCTAGAGGCATCAAAGAAATTGATAATTACTCGTTTGTTTCATGTTCTGGTCTTATTAAAATATCTATCGCTGATAGTGTAACAAAAATTGGTGATTTTGCATTTGCTGGATGCTTAAGTCTTGTTCAAATTACAATTCCAGATAGCGTTATCTCAATATGTTCTAGAGCTTTTTGTGATTGTGTTAACTTAAAAACAATTACTATTTCAGATAATTTAAAATATATTGGTTCTGAATGTTTTATCTTTTGTGACAATTTGACAACAACTCAATCTAATTGGGCTCAATATATTGGTAGCACAACAAACCCATATTTTTTACTATATGAAATATCTAATAAGAATTTAGCAACCTACACAATAAATAGTGAATGTAGAATTATTTACAGTTCGGCTTTTAGATTATGTTCAAATTTAACAGACATTACCATTCCTAAAAACATAACTCAAATAATGGATTTTGCTTTTGCTGAGTGTTCCTCTTTAATAAATGTAACATTTGAAAATGACTCCTCTTTAAAGATGATTGATAAATATTGCTTTTATGCATGCTCAGCATTAGAAAAAATAAATTTGCCAAACGCAATAACATCTATTAGTAATTATGCTTTTGAATACTGCGCAAAATTAAATATACAACTTCCTACTAGTATTAACGCAATAAACGAGGGAACATTCTCTAATTGTTATGATTTAAGAATTATCTTATCAAACAATATAGAACATATATGTGCCAACAATTTTAATTCTGAAGGAACATTTGGCGTAGGGCTTAACATTGAGAAACACAAAGCAAATATATTTTTTACTGGCACACAAAATGAATGGGAAAACATAACAATTGCAACCGAAGGCAACTCTAAATATAATTTATACTTCTATTCTGCAACACAAGCCGCTGGCTGTTGGCATTATGATGCAGATAATATTACACCTATCTTATGGTAAAAGGAGAAAATTATGGAAGATGAAGTTTACGAATTAGTTGAAAGAAAAACAAACAAAATTACAGATAAAGAAATTTATACTTAACTATGTATAGTTCAAAAACCATTTATTTATACCGTTAAATAAGTTGCTAAATTATTAAAAACAAATGTTGAATACGTTTATGATTTAAAAAAAGCAAAATTGCT
>JAFULP010000017.1 GCA_017473285.1 Clostridia bacterium | reverse complement strand
ATTTTAAAAGGTATTGCATATTAACTAAAAATGGTATTAGCAAATTATATTTAGGTAATTGTAAACACTATTGTAAAACAATTGATATATTTAAAATTAAAGATTGTGATAAGTTTGAATGTAAACCAAATGAAGATGAAATAAAGGAAAAAGAAGATATAATAGAATTGATAAGAAAAATTAAATATAGACTTGATTATTTAAAATTATATTTAAAAAACAAATAGTAGTTTTGGAAAATGTTTGACAAAATTGGGGAACATTTGAATTTATGTCTTGTTTTTTAATAGGTTTTATGATATATTAGAACCAAAGAGGTGTAATATGTTAGCAAAAATTATGAGTTATGGTTTTTGGGGTATTGATGGATACGAAGTAAAGGTTGAAATTGATATCAATGCAGGTGTCCCTGGATATGATGTAGTTGGGCTTGCTGATACTGCGGTAAAGGAAAGTAAGGAACGTGTGCGTGCCGCTATTAAAAATAGCGGATATAACTATCCTATCAACAAAGTTATTGTAAACTTAGCGCCAGCGCATACCAAAAAGGTGGGCTCACTTTACGATTTGCCTATTGCAACTGGTATTTTGGTGTCTAATGCTACAATTGCTCAAAAGCAAGTTAAGGACTATATTATTTTAGGTGAATTATCGCTTGATGGAAGTGTTAGCAAGGTAAACGGAATTTTACCTATGCTTATTTCGGCAAAACAAAGGGGTTTTAAAAAGTTTATTATACCTTACGATAATCAACTTGAAGCATCATTTATTGATGATATCGAAGTGTATGCGGTGCGAAATTTGTGTGAAATGGTGCGTTTTGTAACGGGTGAAATTGCATTGCCTAACATTGAAGGTAAATCTTTTTACGACTTGCAACAAGAGTTTGAAAATAAATATGATTTTAAGTATGTTAAGGGTCAAGCAAGTGCCAAGCGTGCGCTTGAGATTGCCGCTGCTGGCGGGCACAATATCCTTATGATAGGGCCACCTGGGGCGGGTAAAACTATGATGGCAAAAGCGTTTAGTAGTATTTTGCCTGATATGACATTTGATGAAGCATTGGAAGTAACTAAAATTCATAGTGTGGCAGGCGTGTTAGACCAAGACAAAGGTATAATTTATCAACGCCCAGTGCGTACACCGCACCACACAACTACTATGATTGCACTTACTGGTGGCGGACATACTGCAAAACCAGGCGAAATCTCACTTGCGCATAATGGAGTGTTGTTCTTAGACGAAATGCCAGAATACAATCGTCAAACAATGGATGTGTTGCGTCAACCTATGGAAGATGGTCATATTACGGTTGCTCGTAATATGATTACTGTTACATATCCAGCCAACTTTATATTAGTGGGCAGTATGAACCCTTGTCCTTGCGGATATTATGGTAGCACAACGGTAAAATGTAAATGTCAACCAAGTGCTATTCATAAATACTTAAACAAGATTTCGGGGCCACTTATGGACCGTATTGACTTACATATTGAAGTGGAAGCAATAGGGTATGATGAAATTACTAGCAAAGATTTGGAAGAACCGTCAAGCGAAGTTAAAAAGCGTGTAAATAATGCTAGGGCCATCCAACTTGAACGCTATAAGGGCACAAACATATATTCTAATAGCAAAATGGGCGATAAGGAAATACGAGAATATTGCAAACTTGACGATAAATGTGTGCAACTTATTGAGCGTGCATTTAAGGTGCTTAATTTAAGTGCTCGTGGTTATACTAGAATATTAAAAGTTGCCCGCACAATTGCCGACCTTGATGGTTGCGTAGATATTGATGCAACCCATATCCAAGAAGCGATACAATATAGGTCGATGGACAAAAAATTTGATGTATAGGTGAACAATGACAAACGCAGAAAAGAATATACTATTTTTAGATAACGCAATTGAATTGCCGTATGCTAAAAAGGCAAAAATATTGCATATGTTTGGTGACGATACGGATATTTATGCTAATTTTGATGAACTTGAGCCAAAGTTAGCACCAATTTTGACACCAAGAGAGTTAAGTTATGTTAAGCGTAGTGCCAAGCAAAATTTAAATCAAATAATCGAAGGCTATGAGCGTGATAATATTAAAACAATTACAATATTTGACGACAATTATCCTGAGTTATTGAAAAAGGTGGATTGTCCTCCTTTTTGCTTATATTGTAAAGGCAATATTGACCTTTTAAACACCAAGTGTATTGCCGTGGTTGGCAGTCGCAAGATTAGCGATTATGGCAAAGTGGTTACCGCTATGTTTACCAAAGAATTTGTGCGTGCGGGGCTAACAGTGGTGTCGGGTATGGCGCTAGGCGTAGATGCCGTGGCACATAATACTGTGCTTGAAAATAACGGCGCAACCATTGCCGTTTTAGCGGGCGGATTTAATCATATATATCCAAGTGCAAACTTTGGCTTGTATAGGCAAATTTGCCAAACAGGTTTGGTGATTACCGAATATCCACCAAACGCCGAACCGCTTGCATACAATTTTCCAGTGCGCAACCGCATAATTGCAGGACTTTCGCTAGGCGTATTGGTAACTGAAGCGGGCTTGAAAAGTGGCGCTTTGCACACCAAAAATTATGCCGTTGATAGCGGTAGGGAAGTGTTTGCTGTTCCGGGCAAAATTACATCCAGCGAAAGCGAAGGTACAAACAATATAATCAAGCAATGTCAAACTACAATGGTGACCAAACCAAAGGATATTTTTGAGGCTTTGCATATAAATTTGGAAGAAAAATCCAAAAAACCTAGCCAGCAACTTGACATGACCACAACTTCTATATTAAATTATATACTAGCGGAGAAAAAGACTTTCCAAGAAATTGCCGATTTTACGCAACTATCAACTCGTGACTTAAACAATAAACTTATTGAAATGCAAATGGACGGATTGATAATAAAATTGGCTGGAAATTCATATATTTCTGCAAGATAACGAGGTTATAATGAAATTAGTTTTAATCGAAGGACCAGGTAAACGAGATAGTATCAAAAAGTATTTAGGCGCAGGCTACGAAGTGTTTGCCACCAAGGGTCATATAAGGGATTTGCCACCTGCAAAGTTTGCAGTGGATATAACACACGGATATAAGCCTACTTATGAAATTATTGCCGATAAGCGCAAGATGGTTAAGGAACTAAAGGAAAAGGCAAGCAATGCCGAAGCAATATATCTTGCAACCGACCCGGACCGTGAAGGTGAAGCAATTGCGTGGCATTTGGCACATATTTTAGGCTTAAAACCAGATGATTTGGTGCGTACTGCGTTTAACGAAATTTCACGCCCAGCAATCCTAGCAAGTATATCTAACCCTAAGCCAATTAATATGGACTTGGTTAATGCGCAACAAGCTCGCCGTGTGTTAGATAGAATAATGGGATACAAATTATCACCGCTTTTGTCACGCAAAATTCGCAACAAACTTAGTGCTGGCCGTGTGCAATCGGTAGTATTAAAGATAATCGTTGATAGGGAAAAGGCTATTAGGGACTTTGTTAAGGAAGAATACTGGAATATTACCGCCAACCTATTAAAGCAAGGCGAAAATAAGGCGTTTAAAAGCGAATTAACGCATTATAATAACAAAAAAATCAATATACCAAACGAGCAGGAAGCCAAGCGTGTTGAAAGCGAATTAAATGCAAGCACATTTGTAGTTGATAGCGTGAAGCGTACTGTGGTAGACGGCAAAACACCTGCACCATATATTACAAGTAGTTTGCAACAAGACGCTATTAAGAAATTAAAGATGACACTTAATAGTTACACCAAAGCGGCTCAAAGTTTGTACGAAGGTGTTGAAATTGAAGGCGAAGGCAAAGTTGCCCTTGTAACATACATTCGTACCGACAGTGTGCGTGTTGCACCTGAGGCTCAAAATATGGCAAAAGAGTATATTATCGACAACTTTGGCGAACAATATGCTCCTAAAAAGTTTAATGTGTATGGCTCTAAGAAAAATGTTCAAGACGCCCACGAAGCAATTCGTCCAATTTCGTTAAAATATACTCCGCAAAGTTTGGCGGGCAGAATGGATAATACATTGCTTAAACTTTACACGCTAATATTTAACAGATTTTTGGCAAGCCAAATGAGTTGTGCTAAATACGATAGTTTGACCGTTGAAATCAAGGCGGGTGATTACAAGTTTAAATCAAATGGTAAAGCGTTGATATTTGATGGCTACACTAAGGTTTTTAGTAGTAGCGACGAAGATGAAAAATCTTCTGGCATTAATATACCAAATCTAGAGCAAGGCGAAGTGTTAAATGTTAGCAAACTTGATGGTGAACAAAAGTTTACCAAACCACCAGTTAGATTTAACGAATCTACCATTGTTAAGGAAATGGAAGATAAGGGCATTGGTCGTCCCGCTACTTACGCAAGTACAATTATGACACTATTAAATCGTGATTATGTAGTGAAGGAAGAAAAGAACTTAGTTCCAACCGAACTTGGCGAAAAAGTTACTGAATACTTGGAAACATATTTTACCAACCTTATGAACATTAAATTTACCGCCGAGATGGAAGAACATCTTGACGAAGTGGAATTTAAGGGCAAAAAATGGGAAGACATTGTAGACGAGTTTTACAAGGACTTTATTGTGCATCTAAACGAAGCCGAACGCAACAGCCAAAGTATGAAAGGCGAAGCGCAACCTAGCGGTATCATTTGTGATAAATGTGGCGCAATGATGGTGTACCGTGAAGGTAAGTTTGGCAAGTTTATTGCTTGTAGCAATTATCCAAGTTGTAAAAATACTCAAAATATAAACCAAGACGAAGCACCTGCTGAAATGGGGGATTGCCCAATATGTAATTCACCGCTTCAAGTAAAGCGTAGCAAAAAGGGTAATGTGTTTTATGGTTGTAGCAATTATCCTAAATGCACTTTTGCGTCTTGGGATATGCCTTTGAAGGAAAAATGCACCAAGTGTGGTCAGCCACTATATAAACATCAAACTTCAAAAAGCGAAAAAATATATTGTGCAAACAAGGAATGTAAATAAATGCAAAAAAAGATTAACATAATAGGTGGCGGACTGGCGGGTAGTGAAGCGGCTTTGTATCTTGCAAATAAAGGATTTAAAGTAGATTTGTACGATATCAAGGGCGAAAAGTTTACACCAGCACATCACAACCCTAATTATGCCGAAATTGTGTGTAGTAATTCACTTAAAAGCGATGACCCTACAAGTGCTAGTGGAATATTAAAGCAAGAACTTCTTAGTTTGGGTAGCACTTTGCTAAAAGTGGCATATGATGTGCGTGTGCCATCTGGTGGCGCTTTGGCAGTGGATAGGGAGCGGTTTTCTCAAAAGGTAACCGATTTAATTAAATCTAACCCAAACATTACATTGCACACTCAAGATGTGGACGAATTTGATACGGACGCAATCACAATAGTTGCTACTGGGCCATTAAGCACAGATAATATGTGTAAGGCACTAAGTGGTGCTATTGGTAGCGACTTTTTGTATTTCTTTGACGCTGCGTCACCTATTATAGATGCAAGTAGTATTGATATGAATATTGCCTTTATGCAAGGCCGTTACGACAAAGGTGGTGCGGACTATTTAAATTGTCCAATGACTAAAGATGAATACCTAAAGTTTTATACCGAACTTATCAATGCGCAAGGTGTAGAACTT
>JAFULP010000016.1 GCA_017473285.1 Clostridia bacterium | reverse complement strand
TTGCACCAACACAAGATGGCGTTGTGTTGTATCCTGATTTGGTAAAAGTAAAAGTGGATATGTTTGCACAAAACATAATTGGATTTGAAGCCAAAAATTATGCTTTTAATCATGTTGAGCGAACTTTTGAAACCAGCATAACATTAGAAGAAGCGGAAAAGGAATTGGGCTTTGATTATATTGTATTGAATACCAGAAAAGCAATTATTACTTTAGATAACGAGGTGGAAGTTGCGGTGTATGAATTTGCGTGCGAGCGTATTGGAGGGCTATATTATTACTATGTTGATGCAAATAGCGGTGAGTTGGTTGAAATATTAAAAGTTGTGGACTCAAACGGAACTCCATTATTAGTGTAAAAAATAAAAATTAATTAAAAAATAATAAAATAAGCAAAAAGTATTAAATTTTGCTTATTTTTATTGAAAATTATTAAAAATATTAAATTTATTATTAAAATACTATTTTATAGATATTTTTCGTGGCAAATTATTTAATTTTTGATATTTATTTTGAATTATTTTTTATTTTTCAAAAATAATTGTTTGTAATATAAATTTTAATTATTTATTTGCTTAATATAAAGATTTTGTGGTATTATAATAATATACAATTTACTAATGAAGTAAAAGGAAAGCATTTATGAAGGGGAAAAATAAATTAATTGCAATGTTGTTTGCTATAATTGCACTTGTGGCTACAGGTGCAGTATTTGCATTTGGCAATAAGGCGCAAAATATTGCATATGCAAAGGCGGCAACAATTGAAGGCTTTAGCGCTGAACTTGAAGGTGGCGTAATTTTTTCGGCGGAAAGAGTGTATTTTGCTGAAGACGATGAAAGTACTACCGATAGCGAAGATAGAGACAAGCAGTTGGAGTACAATGGCTACACCTTTAATAGCATTTATACCAACAAGGGCAAGGAATATTTTGCTGATTATAAATTATATCGCTCAACAAGTGACTATAGCCACAAAGATGTGATAGATAGTGGCGATTTTGTGCTTGTGGATGACAATGCTAGATATATGGCAAACAATGTAAATTCTAGCGATACAACCAGCATCAAGCAAGGCATAATGATAACATTTGGTGGCTACTACAAGGACGCATCTACTGGCGCAACTGGTTTGAATGGTGAAACTAGTGGTGCTGGGATGGATTATGTTTCTGCTCAAGCAACATTAAACGGTAACCCTATCACTTTGCCTAGTGCAAGAGATTATGGCTCAAAATATCAAGACTTTACTTGGTTTATAACTCCTAGTGCGGAAACTGAAGGGCATTATGAAATTGCATTTTCATACATGATTAATGGTGTTGCACTTAAGTACGAGTTTGATTTTTACTTATTGTTGCAATCTTCGTATGAAGAAGTGAAAGATGTTAACGGACATGCATACGCATCTGAACCAACAATTACAAATGCAAATCCAAAATCAAATTCAACAACATCCCTTTTGCAATACTCTTTCCTTAGTGGGACAACTTTAGATTATCCTACACTAACATTTGATTATTCAAGGTATGATTTAACCTACACTCACACCAGTGGTGATGTGACTAAAACGGTAAAATTTGATTATGACGAAGCAAACAGTCAGTTAAGTTTGGCAACTACGGTATACAACGACGAAGAAGTTGTGTACTATCCAATACAAAACTTTGGCAATCCAATCAATAATACCATTGTTACACTTATGTTCGTGGATAATGGCAAGTATGATTTTGATTTTGATTATATTTATAAGGCTGAAGGGGTTAATACAGTAATTCCTAAAGAACAAATTTCATTCAAGAAGATTTCATTAGATATCTACGGCTATCAATTAAAATATTCAAAGGCGGGATTTGTTAGTGCTGATATGGCATACTTGGAAGTTTATCAAAACGGCACAATGTTTATATTAGTAAATGGTTTTATTGACGATACGGTAAAACCTGCCGATAGTGCGTTAGGTGTAAATTACAAATTGATTAACGACGCATCAAGAAAAACAGGCGCTATTGCAACCACCAGTAAAACAGCAAGTGTGATAACCAGTACTCCAGCCGATATTGACGAATTGATTAAAAATGACACAATACAAGAATTTGTTGATGATATACAATATCAAAAAACTGATAGAGGGTTATGGCTTACTTTAAATGATATATATTATTTAAGTAACAATAATGGGGTTCAAAGTTATTATTACTATAATCCAAATGGCAAAATTACAACAGATTATATCAACGAGTTAAACACCGAACAAACTGCATACGAAAATCGTGAAGACTTTTCAAAGGTGACAACATTTACAAAACCGGGATATTATTTGGTTCAAGTAAAGTACAGTTATCAAGATGAAACTGGGAAAGATGTGGTGTGCGTGCAACATTTTGCATTCCAAATCACATCGGCAACTCCAAAATTAGAGTTATACAAAACTGCTGAAGATGCATTTAGCGAAAGCATTGAAAAGGTGGCATTTTATGCTCACGAATACACCAATCAAAATGTGTATGCAAATTGGGCGGACACAGATGTGTTTGAGTCAAAGATAAGTGGAAAACTATATTATGCTGACGGCAGATATGCTAGCGAGAGCGACTTGAAGGCGGTGGCGGACGGAGCGGTAAGTTCTAGCATTGTTAAAGCCACATATAGCAAAAATAGTTTGATTAAAAACAGTGGTGCATACTTATTGGTGCTGGAAGTGGAAAGGTCGGCTACCAAAACATATACATATTTCACTATTGATAAAGAAAAAATTTCGGACTTGCAAGTATACGAAGTGGCAATAAACACCATTGACAATAAGGCAATATATAGCATCAAGCGTGATAGCAATTTAAATTATATTACCCATACATCAAAAGGTGTGATTGACACAGATTTCACTTTAAGTTGGAACGATAAAAATAGTGGTGCGCAAATAAGTGCAAGTTATAAATTTATTCCATTTATTAAAAGCGCAACAAGTGACAGTGCTAGCAACACAATTGTGGTTGAAAGTGGAACAAATGTGTATAAGTACATATTGAATGAATATAGTATTGGCGAAATGTCAAATGATATTGCAATATCAAAGCCAATACAATTAAATTCGGCATTGGATATTAACAATGTGCTAACCGACCAAGGTATATATGAATTTACTTTAATTGACGAAGCGGGAAACATATTGAAATATATAGTGATTGTTGACCGCACGGAAGGAGTGATTAATGCTACTTATGGCGAGGATAAAACTAACTATATTAGTGGCGAAATGGTGGCGGATTATGTAGAACTTGAATGGGGTACACATAAGGCGATTAATTTATTAAACATTGCTGGCGGAACAACTATTGATAGTTTGCTTCAAAACAAGAATATTGAAAATTACTATAATGAAAGCGGAAACAACTTGTTTAATATTACAAATATGTTTAAGCAAGTTAGCGGAAACAATTTGTTCCTAGTTGAAAATAGTTATGTGGAAATCAAATTGCGTCCTTTTGATGCCAATTTGGATGAATATTATATTATAACCAACAACGGTACAAAGGAAATCAAATATCCAAACGGTGCAATAGTTACTGGTTGGGATAGTTTGGGTAACACATTGTTTAGCAATGTGGCTAATACAGGTGTAAAAATCAATTTAGATGAAGATAATATTAGATATTACACCGTATCGGTTGTTGGGGCTAATCAAGTTACTACTAGTACTAATACTAATTTCCAAGTGGCAATTACTCCAGATAAGGCGCAAGGAAGTGTATATTCGGCAACTGAAGATGGGGAAGAATATTTAACTAATGTTAGAAGTCATGGACAAACCACAGCGTATTGGGATGATGAGATAGTTGATGAAAACATCAATATATCGGGCTACTACAACGCTCAAGCATCAAATGATGGCGTATTTGTGTTTGAATGGTTGGTGCCTTCAGATGAAGATAACTTTAAAGTGACGGAAGTAAAATACAATTATTATCAATTGATGGACCAAACCGCCTTAAACGCTGAAGGTGTTGATAGAGAATTGTATCCATATTATCCATATAAATATATCAGTACAAATTATATATTAAAAACCGAAGATGGTATGGAAACAGCATCTTTATACACAAGACAGCAACGTGACAGCCAAAATATATGTCGAAGTAACGCTATTAATTTAGGCTATGAGACCTATTATGATGCAAATGGCGATTTGGTATCTAAAAAGGTGACGCAAACAGGCTTATATATCATTACACGCACAATCTCAATTAAAAGCAATGATAGCACCTCTGCCCAAACATCACAATTTTCATATGCGTTCTTTGTGGATAGAAATACTATTGTGGGGTATTCAATATCTAATATAAACGAAAAAATTGTTGGTCAATTTATTCATACCGCAATGCCTAACAGTGAAGATGATGAAGGCATAATCTACAACAACTTTACTAAACAAGGTTTAAAAACACAAACATATAATGATGAAAAAATTGAATATAAGATATATTTAGACACTAATAAATTGCCAACCAAAATCAAAGTTCCAAGTGGTAAATATGTTACTGGAAATGTTGAAAACAACTCAATAGATTTGACATCACATTTGAACCTAAAATTAAAATTAAGTGTATATTTCCATGATTCATATGGTTTGTTGTCAGCACCATATTCTGGCACTTTTGTAAAACTTATGGATAATATGACAACCAATAAGGATGGTTATATTGATTTAAGTTTTAGCAATATTGACAATCCTGGATTATTGACCGAATTTAAAAATTCTCGTATCCATAGTGAAGACGGAAGTTTGAGTTTGCCGGGCGAATATGTATTTGTAATTAATGACACCGTGGGCAAACAACTTGACGATAACTGGGAGATATTGGATTGTAATCAATTTGTATTTGGCATCAAACTAACCAACAATGCTCCTGTAACTGATGTGTACGCATATGCTCAATTTGATGATGTTGTTAACAACAAAGTGTATTCAAACCAAGCAAAAGAGCTGTACACAAACCAAGAATTTGTTGATTTTGAAATTTCGGTTGAAGATTTAAATTCGTACAATGCACAATTAGATATTAGCAATATTGAAGTATGGCGTTCTAATACCAGTGGAGGTGCTCAAACATTATGGTTAAGATTGGTTGAAAATAAAGCGGGCGACGGCTTTGTTGCCGACATTAGCGGTATTGTTAAAGATGTCAATCGTGTGTATTGGGCAGATTCCGATGGCAATATAATCAATCAAGCCGATAGTGATGCTAAACTACGCTTAGCAAAGTACATAATTAAGTTGGATAGCGGGCTAACAGTGGAAAATGGCGAAATTGTGGACTATAAAGAATATGTATATACTATAAATATTCAATATATATTAAAAAATAGTGATGCAAAATATTATACTTACAACAAGCAAGGCACAACAAATTCATTCTATATGTCAACTTATACAGTTAATATTGACCGTAGCCCTAACAGTGATAATTTAGACGCACTAATGCAAGAACAAGGCAATTATTTTGAAACATATCATAATTATTTAGCCGAACAAAATGAAATTGACCTAACGGGCGAAATCAACCAAGAATTTGCATACCGTAAGGACAAGGCTGGAGATTATTATGCGTTAACCAATGCGTTGTATTATCAATTGGCAGAAAGCATGCCTAACAATTCAACATTGCCAAATCAAGCAATGTATGCTATGAGCGTGGATGCAAACACAACATTTAGCAAAAATGGCTTGTCAATGCTTTATTATCGCAAACTTGACTTCAATTCAACTATTGGTGCCACTACTCGCATGGGATTGTTGCCAATAAGCGATACATATTTTGGCAATTCAACTGACTATTACACATTTAGTGAAAATTTAACGGCTTATCAGTCATATTCATTAAATACCGTATCGGAAAATGTAGTGGGTGATAATGTGTATTATAGAGCCTTATTAGGCAATGTAAACGCTAACAACTATAACAATAACTATGGTGGATATTATGAAATAGTTGAAAAGGATTTGTCTGGAAACTATACTCAATATGTAATATATTTTGCGCCAAACATCGAAAGTGAAGTTGCAATTGAAATTAATGGAAGCAATATTACTGACAATACCGATAATGCTACCTTAACCTTAAAGGCTAGCGATGTTAGCCAAAAAACATTTATTGGGGTTAATAGGGTTGCCAGCGTGTCAAACCTTGTAGGGCAAAATGCTAGCGAACAAAATTATCCATATTATGCAAATATCAACATTTACAATTCGGCTAGGGAAAAAATTGCTACTATATACACCAATTCAACATCTAAACATACCGTGTATGGTGGGGATGACAGCATCACAGTAAGCGGAATTGAAAGTGAAATATACAATGTTATTAAAGA
>JAFULP010000015.1 GCA_017473285.1 Clostridia bacterium | reverse complement strand
TACAATCTGTATTTGAACTAATTTCGCAATTACAATTTAAAACAATTTTATATCTATCATAAGGCATATTATCTTTTTCAATGCCATCAATGAATGCACCATTAAAACAATCATAATGATTAGGATATTGCTCTGTCCAAACATCTGTGGTTTTTATTGTCATAATAACCTACTCCTCAATTTCTTTTAATCTTTTTGCTCTTAATTGCCCACAAGCGCCGTTGATGTCGCTTCCTTGACTGCGACGAAGGCTGGCACTTAAGCCCAAACTTTCAAGTTTGGCTACAAACGCATACGCTTCCTTTTTGGTGGTCGCTTTCAAACTTCCACCATTAGGGTTTAGGCATATCACATTAAAATGGCAAGTGATGCCTTTAAATAATTCACTTAAACGCTTGCAATCTTCAAAACTATCATTTACATCTTTAATAAGGCAATATTCAAGCACCACACGGCGCTTAGTGGTGGCACTATACACACGCAAAGCATCCACAATTTCCTTAATAGTATACGCATTAGCAATAGGCATTATGGTTTTACGCACTTCGTCTGTGCTTGCGTGGAGCGACACACAAAGCGTAACATTAAGTTCTTCCTTCATAAAGTCATAAATCTTTGTCACAAGACCACAAGTTGAAAGTGAAATATTGCGTTCGCTTACATTAAACCCTTGCTCATTGGTAATTAGGCGTAAAAATTTAACCACATTATCATAATTATCAAACGGTTCGCCACTGCCCATAAGCACAATATTGGTAAAGTTGCGCTCGTTACACTTGCCATTATCGGCACTAACCGTTGCAATACAACTTAGCATCTCGCCCGCACTTAAATTGCGAATTAGTCCGCCCGTTGTTGATGCGCAAAATTTACAACCCATCCTACATCCCACTTGAGTTGACATACAAATTGTGTTGCCATAGTTTTGAGTTAAAAACACGCATTCAATAATGTTGTTATCCCATAACTTTAACAAATACTTTTTAGTACCATCGCTTGACTTATATATTTCAAATATCTCAACTGGCTTTAGTATGTATTCTTGTTGCAATTCTTCGTACATCTTTTTAGGAATAGTGGTTTGATTATAGTCCTTGGCTTGCATTATTGCATCAAAAACCTGCTTAACCCTAAACTTAGGTAAATTAAGCATTTCTTGCAATTCCGTAACACTATAATCCGCTAATATCTTCATATTTAATCTTCAAGCCCAACTAAATAATCAGTTGACACACCAAAAAATTTAGCCAATTTAACCAATTCTTTTGACTTAATATCCGCCTTACCATTTTCCCAACGGCATACCGTTGTATCTCCAACTCCTATTGCTTTACCAATTTTCATATTGGACAAGCCTAATTCTTGTTTTAGTTCTTTTAATTTTTCTGGAAATTTACTCATATTTATATGTTAATACACAAATGTATTGAAAATGCTTGACAAGACACTTATGCCTTGATATAATTAAGACACAAATGCATTAAAGGAGGTAAAAATGAGTTGTATTTGTGAAAAATGTAAGCATTTTATTCAACACTATAGTTTTGAAAGCGGTTTTGCTAAAAAATTATATTGTGGCCATTGTATGAAAAATGAACGACACTACAAAATGAGTTATAATCATACAAAATGTGAACAATTTGAGCCTAACGATAACGCAATGGCAAAAGAAAAAATTCATCAAGCAGTTATTGATGCCTTAACAAATATTGAATACAAACTAAATGATTTAAAAAAATTTATACAAAAAGATGCTTAAAACAAGCATCTTTTTAACTTTACTAACCCATATAGTCAATAATTAAATATAGCAAACAATTAAATTTGGCATATTTACTTAATTTGCTGGTGCTCACAGCACATCTCCAACTTTGATTTTTCCGCCGTTGCAGAATGCTTTGGCGGACATCTCTGGTTTGCCTTCTGGCTGAATAGTGACTATTTCAATAGCGCCATCAGCGGTGGCAACCACTAAGCCCTTTTTAGCACTCGCCTCAAGCACTTGCCCAGCCACACCTTTGCCGTCAACCACACGAGCAAAACCAACCTTGTATCTAGAACCGTTAAAATTAAAATACATTGTGTTGCAACTGTATTGCCCACGAATTAGATTAACAAGTTGTTCGCTTGATTTGTTAAAATCAATATGTGCCATTTCCTTGCTTAGCATTGGAAAGTATGACATCTCAGTTTCATCTTGCTTAACACCATTTGCCATATAACATTTAGCATTATCCAAGAACTCAACGATAGCCACACCACCTAGTGTAGATAGTTTGCTAAATACACTATCGCTTGTGTCGGTAGGTAAAATTTCAAGTTCCTTTTTTAGGTACATTTCACCGCAGTCTACCCCAAGTTCAGTTTTCATAATAGTTACGCCAGTAATCTTTTCGCCATTGATTATTGCCCATTGTATTGGTGCTGGTCCACGATACTTTGGAAGTAATGAGCCGTGAACATTAGCAATACAATACTTAGGCAAATCAAGTATGTTTTGCTTGATGATTTGACCATATGATGCGGTTACAAAAAAGTCCGCATTATACTCACGCAACACATCTTCCCCTTCCAAGTTAAGTTTAGCAAATTGATGTACAGGAATATTGTTATCTAACGCAAAGCGTTTAAGCGCATTAAATGTAACCTTGTTGCCCCTACTATTAACTTTGTCGGGCTGAGTAACAACTGCCAAAATCTTGTGTTCACTGTTTAGTATCGCTTCCGCTACCGTTGCGCTAAATTCCCCCGTTCCAAAAAATACTATGTTCATTTTATTTCCTTTTACCTTGCACTATGCGTGCGACAGGCGGAGTGTCCGCCACCAAATCAGTTAATAAGCCAATTTATAATTCTAAATAGGTTATTTATCAAGTTTATAAAATCTTATTTAATTAACAACTATAGATTGCATTTCAAATTGGCGCATTTACTTATTTGCCGGAGAGCACATCTCCTACTCTTCATCTTTTTTCAAAAATCTTGTACACTTGTCGGTGTAGATTATTCCATCAAGGTGGTCGTATTCGTGACAAAGCGCTATTGCGGTATAATCAGTCCCGCTAAAAGTAAACTCATTGCCACTACGGTCAAGCGCCTTTACTGTAACATTCATAGGGCGCTTAACATAGCCATAAGGCATTTTAACGCTCAAACAACCTTCTAGTTGATGTTGTTCGCCAGATTGCTTGATTATTTGTGGGTTGATAAATTCAAGGTATGCACCATTGATATTAATTACAAATATGCGCTTTAACACGCCCACTTGCACCGCCGCTAACCCTGAGCCATTTAAACTAAGCACAGTTTCCTTCATATCATCTAATAGTTCAATAACCTTATCATCAATAAATTTAACATCTCTTGACTTCTTTCTAATAAAAGGGTCAGTATGTTGTACAATTTCTCTTATTGCCATAATTTTCTCCTATCGTAAATTGTTTGGATTGTGTTCAATAAATATCGACACATCTTTTTCAATAATGTCCGCAATGCCATAAAGTTTGCTTACCAAGTCGTCATCAAGACCTACACGAGCAAGTATTTGATACCTAAATTTGCGTTGAATACGCTTAACAGGTGCTGGCATTGCTTGCAAAAACAAGAACATATTACCATATTTTTCCTTTAATTTCAATGCCCTATCATAAATTTTTTTGGTAGTTTGAATACATTTTTGTTCATCTTCGCTACTAACCAGTATGCGAATAATATGGCTAAAAGGCGGAAACATTGTAGTTTGCCTTAAATTGATTTCCTTGCTATAAAATCCAACATAATCGTATTGACTGGCAAAACGATACACATAATGCTTTGGTGCATATGTTTGAAGCACTACAAAGCCGTCATTATTCTTTCGGCCAGTGCGCCCCGCCACCTGAGTAACAAGTTGGAAAGTGCGCTCAGTGGACCTATAATCGCTAGTATACAAACTTACATCCGCATCCAGTATACCCACAAATGCAACATTAGGATAATCGTGCCCTTTGGCTATCATTTGTGTGCCAACCAAAATACTTGGGCTGGTGCTACTAAATTGCATCAAAATCTTCTTGTGTCCGTCCTTTTGGCGTGTGGTATCATTATCCATACGGAATATTGGTGTGTCGGGGAAAATTTCTTTCAAATCATCCACCACTCGTTGAGTGCCAAGTGCGCCATATTTAATTGATGTGGATTTACATTGTGGGCAATTTCTAAGCGCCCTATAGCGCTTACCGCAAAAATGACATTTTAGTTGTTCTTCGTTGCTGTGATACACCAGCGACACAGCACAGTCATCACATTTGGCAATATAGCCACACTCACGGCACATCATAAATGATGCATAACCACGGCGATTGATAAACAATATTGCTTGTTTACCATTATTTACACACTTTTTTAGTTTTGCAATTAGTAGCCTACTATATGGGGATGTATTACCATCTAACACTTCGGTTAGCATATCCACCACTTGAATACAAGGCATTTCTAGGTTGTTTACACGCTCGTTAAGTTCGATTAACTTAAATTCGCCATCCAACGCCCTTTGATAACTTTCAATTTTAGGTGTGGCGCTACCTAGTATTACTGGTGCGCAATTATATTTACCACGCCAAATTGCTACATCTTCGGTAACATAGCGTGGATTGCTTTCACTTACATACGAATTGTCGTGTTCTTCGTCTATTATAATCACACCAAGATTTTCAACAGGTGCAAAAATAGCCGACCTTGCACCCAGCACCACCTTTGCTTCACCTTTAAATATGCGTTGCCACTCATCAAACTTTTCGCCATCACTAAGTCCACTGTGAAGCACCGCCACAATGCCCGGAAAACGTGATGTAAAGCGGTTTAGCATTTGTGGTGTAAGCGAAATTTCAGGTACTAGCATAATAGCGGTTTTGCCCGCATTTAGTTGCGCTTCAATTACATTCATATACACTTCGGTTTTGCCACTGCCGGTTACGCCTTTAAGTAGATATGTGTTAGGCGAACTCAAAATAGTGTCAACCGCATTTTGTTGACCTTTGTTTAGTTTTACACGCTTATCACCAACGGCATCAACGCTAGGAGTTCGATTAAGGTGCACTACATCAATAGCCACCAAGCCCTTATCAATCAACGCCTTTACAGCGCTTGAGCCAAACATTTCACTTAGTTTGCTACGCACTTCTTCGCCCTTTTCGTTTAAATAATTAAGCACCGCAATTTGAGATTTGGCATTTTTGTTCATTGTAGGCAAAATTTCAGCCAAATCGCCCGTAAATTTGATTAGTTCAAAGGTCTTTTCCTTCACCGTGTCGTTACGAATGCTGGCGGGAAGAATAAGTTTAAATATATCCGCCTTACGCAAAAAGAACCGACTAGACATAAAGTCGGTCAACTCGACTAATTCAGGCTTAATCAAAGGCAAATCATCAAGATTTTCCTTAATGCTTTTTAATTTTGATTTATCAAAATCAGTATCGTCTTTTAGCTTAAGCACATAACCCAACACTATACGATTGGCAAATGGTACACGCACACGCATACCAACTTGAGTTGTAGGTAGCGCAAAATAGTCATAGACTCGGTCAACCGAGTCATTAGATATGTCAACAACGACTTCAGCAATCATTATTTGGCTTTAACAGCAGTCACCTTGCCTGAATGCACTTCCTTAGCGGCATATTCAATAGCAAGATTTGAAGAATTTTGAAGTAGAGCTGGAATTTTGCTTTCCAATTCTTTAGCCCTTGCTCCAATAATAATTGTTGCAGTGTACACATTACCTATTTTTTTAGCAATTTCATCAATAGGTGGCTCAAATAACATAAAAATTCCCCCTTTCACTTAGAAAATCGCAATATAATAATTATCAACAAATGCTATATATAATAATCATATCTAATAGCAATCTACTACTTTTATATTCGTAATAATAGCACAAAACCCGCCTTGTGTAAAGCAAATTTAGTACTTATAAACTAATTTTTTTGTAATTTTTAATCAATTTAATGCTTAATTTATTACATTATATCCAATTGCCTTAATATTAGGGTCGAATTAATGTTTGGCATTGTGTATTCGCAATTTGGCAAAGCATATAAATTTGTTTTGCTATGCAGTTCTACAATTTTATAGTTATTGTATACAATAGTTTTATTTTCCAACAATAAATTTGATAATTTCTCATCAATCGTTTCAATGTTTTGATAAATACTATCTAAATTGCCATACTTTGCTATTAATTTTGTGGCTGTAACTTGCCCTATACCTTTAACGCCTTTTATATTGTCCGATTTATCGCCTGTTAGTGCCTTATAGGTTGAAAAATATTTAGCATCAAAGCCGTGTTTGTTGTATATTTCGTCCTTAGTCCAAAGTTTGCTTACTTTGCCACGATAAGTAAATATACTTACATTGGTGTCAATCAACTGATAAAAGTCCTTATCAGCAGATGAAATAACTATTTCAAATTGATTTTTGTAGTCATTTACAATGCTTGCAATTAGGTCATCCGCTTCGCAATTTTCCGTTTCAATCCATTTAAAGTTTAAGTAGTTGAGCACACTCTTAATTATCTCTAACTGGGCAAATGGGTTGTCCTTGTCTTCCGCATTTGTGTAATCTACCCTATTGGCTTTATAATTTTCATCAATCTCTTGCCTATCTAACTTATTTTCGCCATCAAACACTATTAAAACTTGGCTAGGACTTAGCGCTTTAATAGTTTTAAGCAATATACCAGTGAAACAAATTACCGCTTCAATATATTGCCCTTTATGATTGATAATTTTGCGTGGCATACCAAAAAAAGATTGAAACAAAAGTGCACTTCCATCAATTATCAATAACTTTTGCATATTCAATCCCCTTTATTGTATTATTCATTTAACAATTTACTTATAACATATTTAAGGTTTTCATCCACGGGCTTGTTTTTGTATAACTCATCAATTGCTTTAAAATTAATAATTTCGCAAGGCATAATTAATGGATTAAAAGTTCGCTCCAACTCCTGAACATCGGTAATTAAGTAATATATTTTTCGCTCTAATACTGGCTTTTTGCAATTTTCGTTTATACTTAGCACCGACATTATAGGTGTATCATCAATTTCAACTGGTGTGTCAAAAGTATTATAAAATTTGCCACGAATATTGGATATATCCTTGTTTAGCGGCGGTAAATTGCCCACCAAATCACCATAAGTTTTGGCTTTGATGTTTAATTTTACAACATCACCTTCCAAACAAAATGGTTGCCATACACTAGAATTGGCATAATTATAGCACACAATCCCCATTTCGCCGTCCGTGTTGATTAAACTAACAATATATGTTATTTCCTTAAAATATTTAATTTTACGCTCAATATCCTTACTGAATTCATCATTAGTTATAATCAATTTTACATTCTCGCTTTTATTTTATCTTATTTATTGTTTAGCCGTTACATATTAAAACTTTCTTCTTGTTTAAGGTCGTCCCATAAATGATATTTATCAAAATAGTCCTTAATTTCTTGATTTAATGTTCCATTCTTATATTTTAATCGTAAACGCTCTGCTTGCCTAAATATATTACGACTTTTGCCATCAAGCAGATAAGTTGTGTTGGGTTCAATGTCTTGCAATGTGCCACATTCTTCGCCATACGCAATTAAATGAGCATACAAAACTTCGACCTTTCTAGGCTCCCAAATTATCTCCATCATATCCAAAATTTTAATTTGTGTACTACTTAGTTCACCATTACGCTTGGCAAAGCGCAATTTCTTAATTATATTCCCTATATCAATGACTACAACTTCACCATCAATTTCTATCTCTAGTTTACTATATTGATTAGCATATTTTAATGACTTTTTGTTTTTGGTGCACCATAATTTTAAAAGTTCTACCGTTTCATAAAAAGAGCTTTTAAAACTTAGCCCCATATACTCAAGCAATTCAATTTCTTCAGGCAACAATTTGCCCAATTTATATTCTCTTTTTAATTCCCTAATTAATGAGCCACATTCATCTTTTTGCTTAATATCTCCAATACCTACAGTTTTATCTTTTTGCGCTTGGAAATATGACACCAATTTACTAATTCGCTTGTCGAAATCACGGACTTTGCCTCTATCTATTTTAGGCTTGCTAGAATTGTCATTTGTTAAATTTGCCATATCCATCTCCTTAATTATTGTATCACAACAAGCAATTATGTCAATATCAAAATTTTAAGATTTTATCAATACTACTATTTTGCTTGCTTGGCAATGTGTTTAAGTGTAAGCCTTGAAGCGTTTTGGTCGGCTTCACGCTTGGTAGAACCAGTACCGTATTTATAAAACTCGCCATTTAGCCTTACGCCACTTTTGAAATTGGTTTGACCGCCCTTTGTAACATAAGTTGATACTACAAATTCAATCTTTAGTTTGTTTTTGCCAGCGTATTCAATCAATTCGCTTTTATAATCAGTTGGTTTAACGCCTTTTTTAAGTTTTGCCTTAATATCTAGTAGTTCGGTGACCACTTTGTATGCCACTTTTAAGCCTTTGCACAGATAAATTACCGCAATCATACTTTCCACTGTATCTTCAAGTATTGCGTCCGATATAGGCATATTTTTAAGGCTTGAGCCCACTTTGATGCGCTCCTTAATACCAAGTTCTTTGGCAATTTTACTTAAATTTTGCGTGCAAACAAAAGTGCTACGCACCTTGGTAAGTTTGCCTTCGTTTACAGGGTAATTATTGTACAAATAATCGCCTACAATCAGCCCCAACACGCTATCGCCCAAGTATTCAAGACGCTCGTTGCTAGTGGCTTTATGTGCATTAGCGTAACTACTATGAGTAAAAGCAATGTCTTTTAATTTTTCGTCACAACTTTCAAAAACTTTTAAAAAGTTATTGTTCATCCGTAACCGCCTCAGAAATATTTTCAATCATACCGTTGCGGTGTAGCATTACAACTTGCTCAATAGCGTTGGCAATCGAACTTGCCTTGCTGTTACCGTGACATTTAATCACGATTTTTGCAGTGCCTAATAGTGGCGCTCCGCCAAACTTTTTATAATCAAGTACACCTTTAACCTTTTTAAATGCGCCTTTCATAAAGCAAGCATAACCAATACTTGCCCAAATACTTGCCTTTACTTCTTTTTTGATTGTACCAAGCAACAATTCCACTGTGCCTTCAATGGTTTTCAAACACACATTGCCCGCAAAGCCATCACATACTACCACATCAACATTACCCTTTAGCACATCTCTTGCTTCAACATTGCCCACAAAGTTGATGCCCTTAGTACTTTTAAGCAAAGTAAATGCTTCCTTAGTAAGTTCGTCACCCTTTTCGTCTTCGGTGCCCACATTAAGTAGTGCTATGCGTGGGTTTTCGATTCCATTAGCCTTCATATACGCATTGCCCATAAGTGCAAAATGCACTAGGTTTATAGGCTTACAGTCCATATTAGCCCCACAGTCACAAAGAAGCACTTGACCACCCGTCATAGTTGGAAGAATTGGTGCAAGGGCTGGACGAGATACATTTTTGATGCGACCAAGTTTTAATATTGCGCCCGTTAGCGTTGCGCCTGTGCTACCCGCTGAAATTAAACCAATTGCATCATCATTAGTGCGTAAATAATCATACGCCACCACTATTGATGAACTTGGTTTTTGCCTAATTGCTTGTGCTGGATGGTCGTTATTTGAAATAATATCCGGTGCGTGTATAATTTCAATACGGTCATTGGCGTACATATCGTTTAAAAACTCATTTTCCAATTGGTCCTTATCGCCTGAAAGAACCAAATTAATATCAGGATTTTTTTGTAAAGCCTGAATACAACCTAAAACAATTTCTTTTGGTGCATAATCGCCACCAAATGCGTCTACTACTATTTTCATAAAATACTCCTTAATGTTTATTATATAATAAAATATTGCAAAAGTAAAACAAAAACGCTCTATTTACCAAAACCTCCCCCTTCTATTTAATACAATTAAACCCCGCTTTGAGCCTTAGGCATAAAAAAATTGAGATGAAATCATCTCAATTTTGTACTAATTAGTTTTTCTTCTCTTTGTCTACAACAATTCTTTCTTGTCCATCATAGTATCCGCAATTCTTACATACTTGGTGAGCAATTTTCTTTTCGTGGCAATGTGGGCAATCAACTATTGATGGAGTTGATATTTTCCAATTTGCTTTTCTTTTATCGCGTCTAGACTTTGAAACTTTTCTTTTTGGTACAGCCATTTTACCCTCCTAACATATTTTCACCCGTTGAGATGAATTCATAAATACGCCTATATGGTACAACAAATTTTTGGTTTTGTCAACTGTTTTTGAAAAATTAATTTACAAACTTTACAATTTATATATTTTATCAATATCTTTTACAATCGTCACCTTAAATCTATTGTATAGTATCAAAAAAGAAGTTTAACCAAACATTAAACTTCCTTTATAATCAATATGTTATTTTGTAAGCATTTCAGTGTCACGAGCAATAATAAATTCTTCGTCAGTAGGTATGCGATATACCAACACTCTTGAATTTGGTTTAGACAAACATTCGGTTGTGCCTCTTGGGATACTATTATTCTTTTCAAAGTCAAAGTCAATGCCAAGATATTCCATATCCTTCATCACTTCAGCACGCACCAATTCGTCGTTTTCGCCAATACCGCCAGTAAATATAATAGCGTCCACGCCACCCATAGCAGCAGTGTAAGCACCAATATACTTTTTGATGCTATAGCATAGCATTTCAAAGCAAAGTTTGTATCTAGGTTCAGTTTGGCACTTTTCATCAATATCACGCATATCGCTACTTTCGCCGTTAATTCCAAGCAAACCGCTTTGCTTGTTTAAATATGAAATTGCGCCATCAACGTCAAGACCTTTAATCTTCATAATTTGTGGGATAATTGCAGGGTCAATATCGCCTGAGCGAGTGCCCATAACAACGCCCGCAAGTGGAGTGTAGCCCATAGATGTATCAATACTTTTACCGTCCTTGATTGCAGTAATACTACTACCATTACCTAAGTGGCAAGAAATAATCTTTTTGCCTTGAAGTCCGCCCATAATTTCGCCCATCTTTTCAGATACATATCTATGAGAACTTCCGTGGAAGCCATAACGGCGAATTTGATGCTTGGTGTACATTTCGTAAGGAATGGCATACATATATGCTTTTTTAGGCAAAGTTGAATGGAATGCAGTATCAAATACTACCACATTTTTCTTGTCTGGCATTGCTTCCATACAAGCACGAATACCAAGAATATTGGCAGGATTGTGAAGTGGTGCCAAAGGTATCATTTCTTCAAGCACTTTCATTAAGTTTTCATCCACAATCATAGATTTTGTAAACTTTTCACCACCATGAAGCATACGGTGACCTATTACGTCAATTTCGCTCATATTTTTGATACAGCCATATTCTTCACTTAGCAACAACTCAATCAAACCCTTAATTGCATGAGTATGTTCGGTCATAACATAGTCTTGCTTGGTTTTACCCTTATCACTTTCAAACTTGATAAATGAGCCGTCAAGACCAATACGCTCACAAGTACATTTAGCATACACCTTTGATGTTTGACTATCAATAAGTTGTGCTTTTAGGGAAGAACTTCCCGCATTAATAACTAGAATTTTCATAAATTTTAATTTTCTCCTTCTTCAATTTGTAATTTAGTAATAACTACTGTATCGTAAATATCTTTTACCGAACATCCACGAGATAAATCATTTACAGGGTATCTAAAGTTTAGCATAATAGGCCCCACGGCTTGGCACCCGCCTATCCTTTGAGCAATCTTATACGCAATATTTCCGCAATTAAGGTCTGGGAATACAAACACATTGGCTTTACCCTTAATAAAAGATGCTGGACACTTGGTTTGAGCCACCTCTGGTACAACGGCAGCATCAAACTGCATTTCGCCTTCAATTATATAATCTGGACCCAATTTTTTAGCAAGTTCGGTAGCGTTGCGCACCTTGCTAACCAACTCGCCACCCGCACTGCCATAGGTTGAATATGACAAAAATGCCACTTTAGGTTCACGATTAAGCACTTCACGATAAAAGTTTGCCCCAGCGACACCTATTTCGGCTAATTGTTGCTCATCTGGATTTTCGTTTAGCGACACATCAAGATATAAGTTAGGTTCAACAAAATCATCTCGGTTAATAAGCATGCTACCTACCACACATTGCCCTTCCTTGCCCTTAATTATTTGAAGGGCTGGGCGCAAAGCGTCAGCAGATGTGTAATATGCACCAAGCACCATACCTTCCGCCTCACGCATTTCAAGAAGCATTGTGGCAAAATATCGTGGGTCTTGCAATGTTTCAATTGCTTGCTCACGAGTAAGTTTATACTTCTTACGCTTTTGCATAAACAACTTAATCATCTCTTCCCTACGAGTGTAAACACTTGGATTGACGATGGTAACCAATGGGTTATTTTTAAGTTCAGCGGGATATTGTTCCTTTTTGCCAAGTAGCACCAATTCACACATATTATCCGCCACCAATTTGCAACACACATTCATAACCCTTTCGTCTAAAATTGCTTCAGGTAGCAATATTCTACCTTTTTTTGTTTTTGCTTTGTTATACAATCTACTAATAATATCCATAACTCTATAATAGCCTACTCAAAAAATTTTGTAAAGCAAAAGTGTACAAAAAAATCAATCTTCTAACAATTTTTTTAGTTTTGATAGGTTTCTTTTCATCGAGTTTATGCCATATTCAATTGATTTTTCAATACTTTCAGCATCAAAACTCATTTGGCTTACATCGGGCTGAGTAATCTTAATCCTTAAATCGCTATAATTGCCCTTTAATTTGGTTATTTGCGTTTGCATAAGTGTTAGCGAGTTAACAGTTATTCCCATTATCTTTATTTTAGTGCTTTCCACTTGCTTGGAATAGTCGCCAATTACATCTACTGATAATATTATGTAATCCTTGGATAGTTTTCTGGCAATGTCATCGGGCACATTATTTACCAGTCCGCCGTCACATAATGTTTGCCCGTTTTCGTCAACCATAGGATACACCCCTGGTATTGCGGTGCTTGCCAATATACTATCAACAACTTCGCCCTCACGCATCAACACACAACTGCCGTCTGATATATTAGTTGCCACCGCCACAAAAGGTATATCAAGTTCATTGTGGGTAATGTTGCCAATTTCTTGACGCAACACTTTTCTTAACTTTTTACCGCTCATTATACCCGTTGTAAAAATGGCACTAAAAATATTAAAATCCATTATCTTGTTTCTAGTCAACTGTTTGCTGATTTTAATCAAATGCTCACAGTCTTTGCCACACGCATACACGCCACCCACCACAGCGCCCATGCTTGTGCCAACAATCAAACTTGGCTTAATTCCATTATCTTCCAACACTTTCAATACGCCAATATGCGCATATCCCTTCGTTGCCCCGCCACCTAACACTAATGCAAGTTTTTTCATATTATCTCCTTTAAGCAAAATATTCTACCATATATTGTATGTATTTAAACCTAGTTTATTGATTTAATCATAAATTATATTAGTTTTTTCATAGTTTATTATAGTATGTCTAAATTTAAATCAAAAACTTTCTTAACATTAATCATATTATTATCAATCACCTTATTTATTATCAATCCAAAGTCGTGTATGGACGCTACATCCAATGGATTAAAGGTGTGGCTAATTAATGTTGTGCCCGCACTTTTCCCTTTCTTTATTTTAACCCGCATAGTAATATCACTTAACCAAACATCTATTCTCGCCTTGGACAAATTTACCACCAAGTGCTTTAAAACCCAAAATTCGGGTCTTGTGTATTTTTTAAGTTTGCTATCTGGTTATCCAATAGGCGCAAAAATGATAAGCAATTACTACGAAATGGGCGCAATTGACAAACATACGGCTACCAAAATGTTTAGTTTTTGCTCAACATCTGGTCCAATGTTTATAATAGGCACTATAGGGATTGGCGTGTTTCGTAGTGCCAAGATTGGATATATATTATTGCTTGGTCATATTATAGGGAGTTTTTTAAACGGGCTACTGTATCGTGGCAAAACAATGCCTGACACTCAATTTTCACCCAATATTAGTAAAACCTCTCTTAACGACATTATGTATGATAGCATTATATCCATACTACTTGTAGGCGGATACATAATTTTTGCATCTGTGGTGATTGAACTACTTAAAATTTCCAACCTACTGCCAATGCTTACTAGCCTTATATGCAAAATTCCTTGCTTTGATTACAATGCTGTGTATAGCATATTGTGCGGACTAATTGAAATAACCAATGGGCTTATAATGCTAGGTTCTACCACTATAAGTTTGCCTATTCAAATAATATTTGCATCCATTATTATTGCTTTTTCTGGTGTGTGCATTATGCTTCAAAGTACGGCTTTTTTAAATAAAATTGGCATTAAAAAAAGCACTATGTTATTGCAAAAATTCACCCAAGCAATCCTTACCGGACTTGCAACAACTTTAATAGTGCTAATTGCGTTTTAGTATATTAGTGGTGTAGTATTAATACTATCTACTCAACATATTGTGTGCTTAATTTATTGTAAAGCAATCTTTTAATTGCAAATATATGTCCTTTGCACGCTTGTTGGCTTTACAAAAATACTCCATCCCCACCATAATTGCGTATATCAACTTTTTATTATTCTTTTCGCTTGCCTCGACCATTGCATTTAATAGTAGCGCTAGTTCTTCTTTTTCAATATCTTTTAGTTTTATTTCATCAATGTTTTCAAGATTTGCTTTGGCTACATTCATAAGTTTGTGATACAAGTTGTTTTGATAGTCCTCAGTTGAAGTCATATCATAAGTGTGGGCATACTCACGATTGATTGCTTGTTTAAATGGCGCAATAATGGTTTTGGAAAACATCTTAAAGTCTTCCCCGCCATCTAATTTGCTTGAGTTAAAGTATTTGGTTAAAAAATCCAAAAATGTTATAGTGCCAACATCCAAATTGTATAACACATTAAAGCAATATGCAATTTTACTTTTGTCGCTCAAAGGCAATTTCAGTCCTCCAGATGTAACGCTACTACGAAATGCCACATCAAAATCAAAGTCATCAAGACAATGTGACACCAAATCGGTTAGTTTTTCGCTTGCATTAATAGTGTTAATCAATGCTTTAACCTTGATGTTTGCCAATATATATTTGCCCGCAACAAAATCATCACAGGCTTGATTAAATTGTATTAAATCTAAATTATCCATAATCCCCCTAGCCAATAATTTTACAACCACTTGCAAAATTATATTAATATATTATACCAAAACTAAATTACACATTGCAACAAATTTAAATAAATTGATAAATTTTGTTGAATGTTGATTACATTGTTAATTTTTAATCAAATTACCACAAAACCATATATCGTTTTGCATTAAGGTAAAATTTTGTTGATAATATTTTATAATATTTGTAAAAGTGGTGTCAAAAGCCTTGTCAAAAAATTTAATTTTTGTTATTATTAAGTAGAGGAAATTATGGATTTTGTTGCTGATAACACCGTTAATAAGTTGATTTTGCTGTTTGTACTAGATAAGATGGAAATTCCGCTTACCGAAATTTCAATTCTTGAAATTTGTTCTAGTCAAAATAATTGGATAAATTATATGGACTGTAAGGATTTGTTGTACCAATTGCTTAACGCTAAGTTTATTTACAAGCCAAATACAACCAATAATGAAAGTAGATACAATATCACAGTTGCGGGTCGTGAATGCTTGTCACAGTTCTTTACCAAAATTCCTGCCAGTTTGCGTAATTCAATTACCAAGTTTGCGTCTGAAAATAAACTTCACTTTAAGCGCAATCAGGAATATGTTGGCAAGTATTACAAAAATATAGATGGTTCATATACCGTTGAACTTCGTATTCTTGAACCCCTTACTACCGACTCGATATTTGACATATCAATTAAAACCGACACTCGCCATAGCGCCATTGTTGCGTGCAAAAAGTGGCGTGAACTTGCTCCTAGTATATTCGAACTTGTGTATGCAAAGATTATTGAAGAATAAAAATAGATACCTTTCAAAGTACCTATTTTTTAATTATTAAACTTTTTCAAGCATTGTTTGATATCTAAATTCGGCCGACAAACTTAAAAATTGCACCGTGCACAACACCATAAATGGCATTTTCAATATTATTCTGCCCCAATTTAAATAGTTTTCAATAAAACTTACCGTTAATATTGCCAATAAGATTACAAACACGATTGCAATTATCCTAAATAGCACTACCAATCCGCCCGACCAAGACGCTTTGTTGGCATAACCTTTTTTTAGGCGCTTGGTGGTAAATGAGCCATGTTCTTTTACTTGTTTTGTGATGTTTTTGTTGCGCATCGCAAAGAAAAATTGCGAGCCAATAAAGAAAAATGAAAACACTAGCGTAATGGTTACAAACACCTTACTACTTGTGCTAACAGGCATATCCTTTACCCACACCACTAGCCATGCTAGCGATTGCAATAATAGCACCAAGCAACCTAATAGCAAAAATAGTATCTTCATCACTCTATATTTCTTTAGCACCCCCAAATGTGCTGATGTATAAGTATAACTTTCCATTATTTCCCCTTGTATACTTATTATCTTACAAAAATAAACGATTAATGTCAAATAATTTTGTTACTTTGATTGATTTTATAAAAAAGTATTTGCTATTTGCAACTTTTTTTCATATAATAATACTAATTGGAGTTTAAATGATTTTAGATGAATTTGACAATGAAGTGCTATCGGTTATCAATCCTAGTGCTTCGGTAAATAACACTATTAAAAATTTCCCACAAACCGCAGTAACTTTTTATTCCCAAGCGTTAATGGAAAAGTTTGTTGATTTGTACCACCCTAAAAAGATTGCTGAATTATCGCATAGTTCGGGCATATTCCCTATTTATCTAATCAATGAGAATGGTGTTGATATTGCGGTATATAGGTCTATGATTGGTGCGCCCGCAAGTGTGTTGCAATTTGAAGAAATGATTGCCCTTGGGGTTAAAAATTTGGTAGCGATTGGTTCGTGCGGTTGTTTGGATAAATCAATTGAAGAATTTTCAATAATTATCCCACACGAAGCCGTTCGTGACGAAGGCACAAGTTATCATTATTATCCTAAAAATGACGAAATTCGTATGAATGCCCGTGTGGTAAAAGTGCTTGAAAAGGTATTGCGCCAGCGTGGTAATGATTTTATTAAAGCAAAAACTTGGACCAATGATGCCTTTTATCGTGAAACAAAAGCTAAAGTTAACCGCCGCCGTTCTATGGGCTGTAGAGTTGTGGATATGGAATGTTCGGCAATGATTGCGGTTGCACGCTTTAGAAAGGTAAATTTTGGTCAACTATTCTACTCTGCCGACAATCTTGATAGCGACTACTGGGACCCAAGGCATCTTCGCAACTACTCGCTTAACACCCGATACCATATGATACCGCTTGCCATTGCTTGCGCTAAGCAAATGCATATCGAAATGCCCCCAATTGCTAATAAATAATACAAAATTTTATTTTAAACACATAAAAAGAGCTCTTAGTCACTAACTTTTGAAACTAGTGTAATAATTAGAGAATTAGAAAAAATCTAGTTCTCTTTTTTAATGGCTATTTTATGCCGTGAAAGGTACTTGACAAGAGAAGAAATGAAAACACAATATAAAAAAGCAGAGAAACGAAAAAAGAAAAGCCATAAGCACAAATATCGTTTCTCTGTATTAACCAGCAAAAAAGAAAAAACATTTCAGAGACTCTTGTCAAGTACACCATGGAATAAATTAGGCATCACGTATAATAGCAAAAAGCGAAAGTGTGTTACGTTCACCAACACTTTCGCTTTTTGTCTGCTTTAATTTAGTTTATAGACGCGTGCTTGTCTGTTCGAGCGAAGCGAGAACACTTGTATATGACAAGCACACGTCTAAGTGCCAAAACAATAAAAAAGACACTCAAAATTTTATTTGAATGTCTTATGAATTATCTTTCGTTTGTGATTGTGTGTTCTGCTTG
>JAFULP010000014.1 GCA_017473285.1 Clostridia bacterium | reverse complement strand
TTTGAAGTGTAACCATAATTATAATATTTAGCATCCAAAACATAACATTCATCATCCTTAACCATAATGGTATCAGGGCGCAGATTTGATGCTGATACAGGATTTTTTGTACCAACTAGATTATACTTGCAAGCACTATAAAATTCTCTTACAGCATTAGTGCCAAAACAAGAATTAATAAGTTTTTCAAACACATACTCAAACTCACTATCTGTTGCCGAAAAATAGTTAACCTTACTTTCGCCCGACAGCGACCTTAAAATATTAAGCAAATGATTAAATAAGTGTTTTTTATAATCAAGATATGTATGATTTAATGTTTGTTTAAGATATTTTATCATAAAATCAACATGAGATTTGTTGCTTGATTTGAACATAGATCCCTCAACATAGCCAAGTCCATATAACCAGCCTATGTTGTTAACCGAATACAATAGGCAACACTTATAAATTTCGGTTATAATTTCATTTTCCTTTAATTTAGACCTAAATCTAAAAAATTTGTTAAAAATCAAATTATTGCCATCATACCAAATACTTTTGTGTTTAATGGTTGATTTCCAATCAATTTTGCCATTATTTAAAATTTTGCTTTCGGTTTGTTTTTCCTTGTAATAACCATTATTCAAAAAGTCTTGAATAAGCCATTTCATTGATAAATATTCAAAATTTGAAGTATTGCTAACACCATTTAAATATTCATACTTAAATTTTGCTATTATGTCTAATAACTTTTTTGCTTCTTTCTTTAGGTATTTACTTATTTCATCACCCGACTTAATTTCGTACTCACGCCTTGTAATGCGTGTGTCAGCGTTAAAATATTGGCAAGGAAAAACAAACTCAGCATTATTTTGCGAAGCATCAAAACCAATATATTTTACTTCCGTTTTGTCATGCGGAATAATAAATTTAATATTTTTCATATTTATTTTTTCTTATCTAGTTTGTCGTTGTAATCTCGCATTGCGGTTAATACTACATCATTAAATATTTCTACACCACCAAGTTTATAAGCTTTCAATATATTTTCCAAAGAATTTAATCTAATATTATCATTATCAACTATGTGTACATCTTTAAATAGTTTTGTAGGGTTGTATTTTACCACATCTTCCCATAAATACATAAATACTTTTTCGGCAAAAACATCACTCGTACTTTTAAGTTCCATCTTTTTAACAAAATGTACACCCAGTTGCTTGTCTTCAGCATTAATACTGTCTTCATCATTTACAATTTGGTCATTGATTGCTCTTGCAAATGCGCCCCAATACCACTTTTTACCGCCACCTTTATTTTCGGTGGATGCTATAGGTTCCTTTAATATTGGGTCGCTATTAGTTTCATCAAAATCGTTTGGAATACGATGCATCAACCAGCGTCTTTTAAATGCTGTGTCTAGCGTAAACACATTTTGGTCACAGGTGTTCATTGTGGCAAAAATAATTAAGTTGCTAGGTATAAACAATTTATCTTGTTCATTTAATGCGCTAATAGCCTTTTTATTTTCACTTTTCCAGTAATCTAAAATTACTTTATTGTTAACAGGATATTCACTATCGCCCACTTCATACTTATTATGTTTTGTTTCCCTTCTATCAAGTAATTGGAAAATATCGCCAAATATTGCAGGTGCATTACCCCTATTAATTTCTTCAATTATTAAATAATGATTCTCTTTCCTATTAATTAGCGCCTTGGCTAAAATAGTTGTAAACGGTCCGGGTACAAATTTGTATGTAACATTTTCCTTATTTCCAACCTTTTCAACCACCGGCAAAAGTTGTCCAATAAAATCACTGTACGAATACTCAGGGTAAAATAACACTCTGTCAACATTACTTTCATTCTTCAACAATTCGTTTATTTCATAACTTTTGCCCGAACCCGGCACGCCATAAAATATCACATTTCCAGCATTGTTGTAAATTTCCAATTTCTTACTATTTTCATCACTTGGTGCTGGTGTATCCACATTATTATTCTCTGTTGATTTGTTTCCCAATTTGCTTTCTTGTTTCTTTTCTTTTGAATACAGTTCCGCATCATAGGCTAAGTTATATGGCGTGTAACCTTCACTTTTTAATCGTTCAACCATTTCAAGATATTCTTTTCCGTTGTTAATAATAATTTCAGTATCCCATTGGTCTTCACAATAATTTATTGTTTTTGAATCAATTGAATAATAAAATTTAGGTCTTATATGATACAACTCTATAGAAATTTTAGCGTTGCCCGACCATCTAATGCTTGCCACTCGGTCAATAAGGTTTGATAACTTATCCTCATCTTGAGCAGTTGGATTTTTCTTGTCAGCAAACTCTATTGCGCACTTAAATAAAGCAATATTAGCATCAATATCCTCTAGTTTTTGATTTTCGTCCACAAACCATCTGTTCATTCGGCTTTGTACTGGCATTGGAATATTTTCATAACCTTCAGGAATTTCATCCTTTAGCCCCAATATGTCAAGTAACTTTTGCAATGTCTCAACCTTTTTAACCTTTTGGTCTGTTGTTACTATTGCAAGCACAGTGAAAGGGTCTACTCGTTTGGCAGTAAATTTGTCATCTACTCCTTGCACTAATTTAACCAACTTTTGATTAATTGCCTTATTATCAATTTTTTTATAAAGTTCATCCGCAATGTGTTCAAACATTGGTATCCAACTAAATTGCTTTTCCATAAATTTTTCTCCTTTAATTATACCTTTTGTATATTATATCTATTTTCTTTTTTATTTCTTCTCTGGTTCCAATAGGTTGCACCACTTCAATAGTATCTCCATATTGCAAGCACCAATATATTAATGCTTGTTCGTTGGCTGTTACATCAGCATAAGTTTTAATTATATCATAGCCAAAATCTTGCAAACTTTCCAAATTAGCACTAATCGGCTTGCGCTCCAACCCCAGCCCATACCTATTATATATATTTTTAATAATTTCGGCTTGCGTTAGCGGATGATTTTCATCGCTAAATTCTCTTAATATATAAAATACGCAATACAGACATCTTTTTATTGTTTGGCAACAACATTTTTATCCACTTTTAGTATAACAAACATTTACTCTTAAACTCAAGTAAATTTTAACACTTTTTGTACTTCAGTTTTTTACAATTTACACAATACTAAATATCAAATATCAAAATTTATTTATGTTATTACGCATCTTGTGGCTCAAATATTACTTTGCCAACTTCTTTAAATTTGGTTATTGACACTATTTTGTTCTTATTTTCTTGCTTTGTTATTGCTCCCGAATTTAACAGCAAATCAATTATTTTCATCTACTTAGCATAGCCGTAATTAAACAACCTTAAAATTGTTGAGGCGTTTATATAATTGGTGTCTATCATACTATTAAACTTATCTATATCCGAAAATGTATCATCTCAACAATTTAATATATCAATCACATTTTTGGTAATTAGATGGTGTGTCTTTACCAAACCAATCAGCCAAGTTAGTGTTAATTTGTCTTTTATTACAACCAAATTTTCACTCCTATTTTCCATCTCTTGCACAATAGCGTTTATTGTCTCATCTCCATACATCCCTTCTTTTCCATCATAAAGCGAATACGCCTCATCAATAAATAACACATTGCCCATTGCTTTCTCAAATAACGCTTTAACCTTGGGTGCAGTCCCGCCCACATATTTACTTACAATGTCCGACCCGCCCACTTCAATCAAATTGCCATTTGAAAGCAGTCCATTTTCCTTCATAATTTGAGCAACTATTCGTGCCACGGTTGTTTTTGCTGTACCCGGGTTACCAATAAAGGTCATATGTCGACACACTTCTTTGGCAGTTCCGCCTAAAGATTTGCACGCTTGTTGTAATTTTGAGTAATTTATATAATCGTTTATAATCGATTTTACACTATCAAGCCCAATCAGTTTGTTTAAATCGGTATGCGCATGATTATGTTGCTTTGTTCCCAACTTAAATTCTTGACCAATAAACTTAGCATACTGTGGGAATTGCACCTTTTTAACATAGCCTTTATTCCATTCCTTGTATATTGCTCTTAATTCATTTAATTTGTATGGATGGTCTTTTTCAGCCTTTTCAAGCAAATCGCCCGTATTTTTTATTTTATTTTCTTTAGACATTTTAAGCAATACTCTTTTTGCATCATTGTTGTATAATACATCATCATCAATTTGTATAAACAATAGGTCGGTTAATAAATTTCGATACGCCGTTAATTATCCTTTGTCTTTAGTAGTTGAACACAATATTGTTGTGGTTGTTGTGGAAAACTCTTTAATGGTTTGCGCTATCGCATAAATATTATCCTGATTCTCCGAATATTTATTACCATCGGAAATTTGATAAGGCGATTTTATCACCACAACTCCACCTTTATTCAATTGATACATTTTATATGCATCTCTATGACTAATCGCTGAAAATACATTCATTGCGCTAATGTCTATTATTCCGTATTTATCTCTTATAAGCCTACCATTACAATGCATACTTTTAACTAAAATATTTATCGTTTCATCACAAGTAGAGCTATCCATAATATCTAAAAGATAATGCGTTGGCACACCAAACGAACCATCCACGCTGGGGCAATATATTCTTTCCACTTCTTCACTAAGCATATTGGTGGTAACCACATCACCACATTTTTTCAACATATCATCTTTTGAAATTATGTCTTTTCCCAAAATTTTTTCTTCATAAATTTCTTCGTAGCAAAAAAATAAATCATATTTTTCCTTAATCGCCCTCACATTGCGCAAAAATCCATGCTCACTAGCCATTTCCAAGTCTAATAAAAAAGTTGATAATGTGGTTTCAGTTTTACTTTTAATACAATAATCTAATTTTAAGTGTTCCAGCAACTTCTCCACTTAAGCATCCAATATCCCCACTTCACTAAATTTGCCCGTAAAGATTGCCAAAATAGATATGCTATCCTCTTCTTTGGAAGTTATAATAAATGTCGTTTCTCCGTTTAAGTACTCGTCGCAAAACTTTTTACACTCAATCCCTTCCTTTCTATCAAGCATTCTTCTGGTACTCTCTGATTTAAATTCTTCATTGTCCTTTTCTCTATTTGTCTCATTTCGTGAACCACATATAAATCTGTAAAAAATCATAACACTTCTCCTTTGCATATTTACAAAATAGCACAACCAATGTCCAAAATTCTGTACATCAAAAATTACTTGCACACATATTTTAATTGCAACTTCAAATTTATATATCAATATAAAATTTATATAACAAATCTATCAACATCTCAAATTTGCCAATAAATCAGCATTTAAAGCCATATTTAATAACAAAAATCTAAATACTAATTGCCAAAACGCAACAACTGTGCTATAATACATATATCTTAGCAAATACGCACCCGCCAAGTTCCCTTAGTTAAATGGATATAACGGCTCCCTCCTAAGGAGCAGTTGCAGGTTCGATTCCTACAGGGAGCACCAACAGTAAGATAAAAAGCCCTTGTTTATAGGGCTTTTTTTGTTGATATTTTTTGGTGTAGATAATATGATTATTTATCGAATGCTATTTGTGGTGGTAAAATTTAGCGTAAATATTATATAGTTTATGATTGTATTAATTTTTGTGGCGATTTATCTAGTACCGACGGTCACATTGTCCTTTTCACGATTTTGAAGTTCAGTTACTGGGTGTGGAGCTACTTCGTAGCGATAATCCTTGCCAAATTGGTCAATAAACTTTTCAATCACCAAATGGCTTGCCACATTTTTAGGTGTCACATTAACCGTGCGTAGGTGCTCAAAGAACCTTGCATCTTCACCCAAAGTACTTGTAGGTACATAGTCTTCCTTAACCGAAGTGTAGCCCACGGTTTTTAGCACCTTGCGGATATATTCCTTGTTTTCGCCAAATTTCAAAAGTTTAGGAAATTCATCTGCACCCACCACCTTTACAGCGTCTTTCTTTTCGTATTGCTTTAATAATTTGCTAGCCAACTTCAAGTGCGCCACTTCCATTTCAAAATGGTCCGCCCAAATATCCTTAATATACTCGTCCGTTTCGTCCTTCATCATTGAATAATACAAATAACACTCAGTATATTCGTGCATCACCCATTGTTCCAACCAAGTGCAAGTAGGGTCCTTCAAACTTTCGTATTGAGTAACATGCTCTTCTTCCACCATACCAATTTCCGCAAACAATCTTCTACCCAAATCGTTGTTGTAAAATTGTGCCACATTCATATAATAGTTCATAGTTTGTTGCTCAGCGGCGGTGATGATGTTGCCCACCAACTTGGTATACACATCCGCACACTTTGCATCCATACAAAATCGCACATTATCAATAGGATGACGATGTTCATTGATTGTAGGACGGCCAGGCATAATTTCGGTAAACTTGCCCACCATCATATCGGCATCAATATTGTAATCCATTTTTAGTAGGTTTGCAAATCTGTACAAGTGGTCAAAGTCTTCCAGCAACGCAAAGTCCAGCGCCGACTTGCTATTTTCGTCCATAACATTTTGAGCCAGTATTGCGGTCAAATCGATTGCCAATTGCTCGTAGGCAATAGTTGTTTCCAAAATATTTTCGTCAATAGGCTTTAGGCAACTAATGCGCTTTTGTTGTTGCTGTTCTTGGTTGCGCACCAAAGCAATAGCACGCCTAATATCGTTGTTGTTGCAGTTGCGTGCAAATTGATGCAAAAACCAGTTGGACTCATACTCCGTTCCGTTCATCAAAATAATTCGTGTTTTGGTGTAGGGCGAAGTTTTTAGTTTGTTGTACGATTTGGGATACATCTTTTTCCAGTCCATAAAATAACTTTCTACTTCTTTTGATTTGTGTTCAAATGGGTTCATAAATTCTCCTTTTAAATTAAATAATAAAAATATTCAATATTAATAACAATAAATTAAATCATTTTTAAATAATAATTAAAAAATATCTATAAAATATCACTGCTTTTAATATTTAAGTAGTTGTTTTTATAAATATTTTAATATCAAATAATTATTTTTTATTTTAACAATTAAATATTTACTATTTTTAATAAACAATATTTTTAATTTATTTAATTTTTATTAATTAAATTATTTCGCAAATAAAATATTTTTATACCAAATAATTTGCAATCACTTGTTATTTATATTCCATTAATGCAAAAAATGCTAACACAGTTAAGTATTAGCATTTATATTATATTGGTTAAGTAGTCCACACACTTGCATTTAATAGGTTAGTTAAGTATCCAACACGCAAGGTTTAGGCAAGTGGCAATGGATAGCCATAGTGGGTAAATGGTTAGGAAGTATGAAAAGAACATATCTTTTTTGTGCATCAAAGTTATCATCACCGCCCCTACAATTAGGTTAAGCACTATTGCAATTAATCCCCACAATAAACTATTAAGGGTAAAAAATACAAAACACCATACTACATTTAATACACCATTTACAATTAATAAGATAATCATTTCACGGTCAAGTTTGTCATTTTTAATTGCAAAATATAAATATATCGCAAATGCAACATATATAATAGTCCAGATGATTGGTATGATAATGTTAGGCACCCACTCGCTAGGTTTAATTAGTGTGTCAAACCAATCCATGCCTAAATTTACGAATACCGAACCTAGCACAGCCACTAATATCACTGCACCAATACTTAAAATAATATTTAATGTTTTATTTTTCATCATAATATTATTATGCACCAAAATATTAATAAAATACAGCAATCTAAGTGCAATATTGTGTAGGTTCTTGTAATTTGTTGAAATGTAATATATTTTTGTGTCACTTTTAATTACTCAACCACCTACAATCATATTACTATCATCAACAAAACAACTAACAATATATCACCACATAAAAACATCAACCATATATTGTTACTTTATAAAATAATTGATCACATACTATCACCGACCACCTCGATGCAACTAGCATTAAAAATTAGTCTATTGGCTAATAATAAAAAATCCAACCAATTAATTGTCAGATTTTTCAAATAATTGTTTACTAATCTTTTTAATATAATTTTCCAGCACACTAAACTTCATATCCAAACTATTAATCCAGTCACGATATGCAAATACCAATCCGCCAGTAAACATGCTAATATTTAACATAAACTCATCGTCCGTACGCATATGAGCAAACTTGTTAAAATTTCTAACCAAAATATCATATAATAATTCTTTTAAATTAAGTGTAATGCGGTTAAAGCACTTGGTGTTAATAATAACATTTAGATACTTTTTGTCAATTTGCACATTTTCGCCAATCGCCTCAATTAGCACCGACATATTGTTATATATATCAATGTCCTCAAATTGTAATCGTATACTATCATAACAATTGTACACATCCTTTTCAATATCCGCTATTACATCATTCAAACTTTTGTAATGCAAATAAAATGTTGCCCTATATATACCCGCCAGTTTAACCAAATGCGTTATGCTAATTTGCGACAACTCCTTTTCACTCAACAGTTCTAGTAAAGTACGCTTGATTTTGGTAGTGGTTTGCTTGGTATTACTATAGAGTCTTTTGCCCGTTGATTCAGTTTTGTTGCCCTTTGGCAATATTCTACTCCAAAAGGACTTCTTTTCAACCTTTTCCATATATGCATTATATCATTTCGTTAATTTTTTTTCAAGTATTAATATCCAGTTTTTAATGATTAACAAAACTTTTACAAATTATTTTAAACGTAAGCATCAATATATTCATCCCATTATCAAATTGGCTATATGGTCAAAATTTTAATTATTGCATTGCCTAATATCACAATTTAAAATTAAAAAAGGCTGGCCTCACCAACCTTTAATATATTAAAACTATATGCAATCATATTTACAAAACATTACCAGTTATATAATGCGCAGCATACAAACTTGAAATAG
>JAFULP010000013.1 GCA_017473285.1 Clostridia bacterium | reverse complement strand
GGCTTGCATCATCGGGTTCAATATTTTTAATTGTAAACATTTCTTGAAATACCTTTTGCCCTACTGGTTTTGCTACCATACCGCCATAGTACACGCCATTGGATGGCTCGTCTACGCTTATAAACACCACATATTTAGGCTTGCTAGTTGGATACACGCCTATAAAACTGGACACATATTTACCTACCGCTAAACTTCCATTTTCAAACTTTTGAGCCGTACCTGTTTTGCCGCCCACATCATAGCCCGCCACAAATGTGTACTGCCCATCCGTGTTGATGTTGTTGGATAGCATACTATTAATTGTCGATACCGTTTCAGGTTTTAGGCTTGTGCTTTTAGCTGTTGGAGTATATGTATAGAAATTGCTGTCATCTGTGTATATGCTATTAATTAAGTGCGGTGTATACGATTTACCGCTGGTGATATAACCAAAAATATTGGTAAGTTGCAACGATGTAACCGCCACCGATTGCCCAAAGCCAATGCGTGCCAAGTCTACATTTTTGACCGCATTTTTGTTCATCACAATGCCCGAACTTTCGCTGGCTATATCAACACCTGTTTTTTGCCCTACACCAAACAATTCCATATATTCGTACAGTCTGTCAACACCCAGCCTTAGTGCTAATTGCACAAACACGCAGTTGCAACTGTTTTTAAAGCCTTCCACCAGCGTTTGTGAGCCGTGACCTTGAGTACGCCAACATTTAATGCGTTCGCCGTCCACCGTGCAACTACCGCCACAATAAAACCGCTCATCCACATTGGTAAGCCCTTCGTTTAATGCCGCCGCCATTGTGATAATTTTAAATGTACTTCCCGGCTCATACACATCCACCACCGCCTTATTTTTGCTAATTGAAAACAGTTCGGTCAAATCATCTCTTGGCACATTGTTTAGGTCAAAATCAGGTAAATTGCTCATAGCCAAAATGTCACCATTTGACACATCCAGAATTATGCCCGTAACGCCCTTGGCTTTATGCTCAATTAATGCCTCACTAAGATACTTTTCAAGAATAATCTGTAGCGACACATCAATGGTTGTGGTAAGATTTGCGCCTGCTATGCTTGGAATGTAATAAGCCAAACTATTGTCAAGTTCTAGGCCTTGCGCATTTGTTTGCACTAAACTTTTGCCATCTACACCTTTAATATATTTGTCATAATAACTCTCTAATCCCGTTTGCCCAATGTTGTCAATAGAACAAAAGCCTAATACTTGAGTTAGCAAACTGGAATATGGGTACACTCGCCCTACATTTTGAGATAGATATATGCCCTTTAAGCTAGAATTTACAAGGCTTAATGCCATATCTTCAGCCACTTGTAGTTTAATAAGCGTTTCCGATACAGATTTGTTGGTAACCTTAGTGTAAGTTTTATCAAAATCAAGGCTTAATGTGTCACTTATAAGGCGTGCCAATTCGCTTGGGTTGTCAACACTTCTTGCACGCACATATACATCATAAGTGGTTTCCGTGGTTGCCAGTAGCACCCCATTACGGTCCACTATGTCACCCCGCTTTGCCGAAAGTGGCAAATCTCGTAGCCATTGGCTTGCCGCAAGCACTTGCAAATCTTTACCCGCCACCAGTTGTAAATATCCAAGGCGCACAAAAATAACGCTAAACACCATCACAAATGCCAGCACTATAATAAACACCCTTTTTTGATATGAAAAAAGATTGTAAAACCTTTTAAGTTTACTCATACTTAATTGTATTTTACAATCCTATTATTTATGCTATTTAGCCAAATAGTTTCATCAAAAATATGCTTAACTTGTCAAACCAAGTAAGGTCGGCTGTGTTGTCAGGATAATTTCTAGGAAGTGCTAATTTGTACGATACATTTTCGGCATCCCCCGTTAGCGAACTATCAACATCAAAGCCTTGATTTTGTAGTTGTGCCACTTCTTCCGTCAACGCATCAATATCCTTTTGATTGTCTTTTACATCCTTATTTAGCATTGCAAGGGCCACCCCATTGATTGCCACTAAAGATAACAACAACACACCAATAATTGCAAAACAACTTACCGCTATTGTAAATCGTTTTTGATGCACTGTCTTGGTTGGAATTTCTTCCTTAGGTTTTACCTTTGTTTCAAAGAAAGGCAACTGATTAACCTCTTGCATCCCCTCAAGTTTAGTTTCAGTTTTGGGCGCAATTATGTCTTCATATCTAGGCAAATTTTCAAGTTTTATATCTTGATTTTCCAGCAAAAACTCTTGCATATTTTCAATTTCAAGTTCTTTTTCTTTACTTACAACTGTTTCTTTGTTATCTTCCATAATTCCCCCTTTTATGTTTTATTGATTATATTAACTTAATCTAAAATCTTCAACCTACTTCTTTTCAACCACACGCAATTTAGCACTAGCCGAACGAGAATTGTACAATAACTCTTGTTCGGTTGGCATAATAGGCTTTTTGCTTACCAACTTAATATCACTAGCGTGCCCGCACACACATTTAGGAAAATGTGGTGGACACAAACAATCTGTGCTGTGCATCTTAAACACATTTTTGGCAATTCTATCTTCCAGCGGATGGAAAGTGATTACACATAATCTCCCACCCACTTCTAGCAATTCAATCATATCTTCAAGGCTATCAAGGTCGTCCAGTTCGCCATTTACTTCAATACGAATGGCTTGAAATGCCTTGCCCGCAAGCGCTGGCTTGTTTCTATCCTTTGGCGGATAGCAACTGGTTATAATATCCTTTAATTCAAATGTGGTTTCAATTGGCTTAATTTTGCGCTGGTTGATTATCTTTTTAACTATTGCAAAAGTGTTCTTTTCTTCACCGTAATTAAACAATATCTTTTGCAACTCTTTATCCGTATAATTATTTACCACTTCGTAGGCGCTAATACCTTTACTTTTGTCCATACGCATATCAAGCCTTGCGTCATAGCGATAACTAAACCCACGCTCAGCGGTATCCAATTGATAGGACGACACGCCCAAATCGCATAATATTCCGTCAACTTTTGTAATGCCCAAATCTAGCAAATTTTGCTTAATATTCTTAAAGTTGTCGTGTACAATAGTAATCTTATCCAAATGCTCACTAAGCACCGTTTTGGCATATTTGATTGCATCTTCGTCCTTATCAAAACAAATAAGTTTGCCCGTAGTCAAGCGCCTTGCAATTTCCAGCGAATGCCCGCCCCCGCCCAATGTGCAGTCCACATAAACACCATCAGGCTTAATATTTAAGCCCAAAATACTTTCTTCCTTTAGCACTGAGATATGATTAAACTGCATTAGATACTATTCTCCTATTAAAATAATAAAACTAATCGAACCTTTTGTCAAACAAAAATTAAATATTATTAAAAATATTT
>JAFULP010000012.1 GCA_017473285.1 Clostridia bacterium | reverse complement strand
CTAATGATGGGGTTAGGCTTTGACTCCAAAAAGAAAGATAAAACGGTGGTGGAAGAACCTGTTGACGACAAGTATGCCAATTTTAATATGCATATTAGGCAAGGCGATGCCACAAGCGAAAGCACACCTATACGCAACAATTTTCAAATGGACGCATTTAATATGGGTATGCGTGATAACCTTATTATATATTGTCCTACCAGTATGAAGGAAATTCAAAGTGCGGTAGACTGCTTGCGTCAAAATCAATCAGTTATGCTTGATTTGGAAAAAATTGGCGACGAGGACCTTACCAGAGTGTTGGACTTTATTAGTGGCGCAATATATGGACTTAATGGTAGTATTCATAGGTTTAAGGACGATAGTTTTATTATCACACCTGAGGGTAAAAAGATTTTGACACCGGACAAAAAGGACTAAAATGAAATTTAAAACAAAATATATTATAATGGCTATAATTATTGTCGTGGCACTGGCAATTGATTTGATATCAAAGCATTTGTTTAGCGACATTAGTTATACTAAGATTATACCATATATAATTGCTTTCCAAACCAATGGGGGCAATACGGGGGCTGCTTTTGGAATTTTTTCCAAAAGCACAACTTTTTTAATAATATTAAGCATAATTATAGTTGTGGCTATGCTGTTTGCGGACTTTAGTTTAAAAATTAAAACTAAAACATACACTATAGGCTTTGGCTTGATACTGGCGGGTGCGCTGGGAAATTTTATCGACCGCATTGCACTTGGCTATGTTAGGGATTTTATTATGTTTGACTTTTGGAAAAGTTTTCCAATATTCAACTTTGCCGATTGTTGCATAGTGATTGGAGCGGTGTTGGTGTGTGTGCACTTTATATTCTTATCAAAGGCGGACAAAAATGGAACAAATTAAATGTGATGTAAGCAATATTAGGTTGGATGTATTTGTAAGCGCCAAGTTTAGCGATTGCACAAGGTCGTATATAAAAACATTGATTGATAATAATCGTGTGATGGTAAACGATAAAGTGGTAAAGGCGGGGTATAAGTTGAAAGTGGGCGATATTGTAAGCGTTGACTTTCCGCCAGTGGAAACAATTTCCACCGAACCGCAAAACATTCCGCTTAACATTGTGTATGAAGACAAGGACTTGTTGGTAATCAACAAGCAAGCGGGCTTGGTGGTTCATCCTTGTTCTACCACCAAAAGCGGTACGCTAGTAAATGCGTTGATGTATCATATTAAGGATTTAAGTACAATCAATGGGGTTTTGCGTCCTGGAATTGTGCATAGGCTGGACAAGGATACTTCGGGGCTGATGCTGGTGGCTAAAAACGATATGGCACACAAAGCCTTGCAAGCGCAACTAAAAGACAAGACTTTAAATCGTGAGTATTTGGCATTGGTAAAAGGGCGGATTAAACATAACTTTGCAGTGGAGAGCTATATTGGGCGCAATCCTAAAAACCGCAAGCAAATGGCAATAGTTAACGAAAGTGTGGGTAAGTATAGTTATACCGACTTTTACATACATAAAGTGTACGAGCATTACACATTGCTTAGATGCGTGCTAAAAACGGGCAGAACGCATCAAATTAGGGCGCATTTGAAAAGTTTGAACCACGCAATCGTGGGCGATGAGTTGTATGGCGGTGTGGATAAAGGCATTAAAACTAAAGGACAACTATTGTTTGCCTACAAAATTAGTTTTGTGCACCCAAGCACCAATCAAATTATGACCTTTGAAGCCGACTTGCCGGACAACTATAAGGCAATACTATCTAAGCTAAATTAATCATTTCGACAAAACTAGTGTTTATTCGGCTAATAATATTTTGAGCCCCTAAACAAACTATCAATATCATCAATGCGTAAAAAAGATTTATTTAAATTTGTCTAATTTGTCGAAAAATCGTTGACAAAAAAATAAATATTATTTACAATAGCATTGTTAAACAAAATATGGGAGACTATCAATGAAAAAATTATCTAAGTTTATTTATTTTATCTTCGCATTTGCATTGATTACTTGTATGGCTATATTTAACCCTGCAATTAGTTCAGTTGATGCGCAAGTATCATTGCCTGACGATAATACAATCGCAATATATACAGGCAAAATTTCAGGCACTGTTGAAGCAGGTCAAAATTTATTAATCCCTATGCCTACAGTTAAAAATGCTTCGGCTGATGCTGTAAGCCAAATTGAAGTTAAGGACAGAAGCGGATACACTTATACCTATAATTGTAAAGATGGCAAAACATACAAAGATGGTAAAGTTAGCGAAATTAACTACTTTACACTACTAAAGGCTGATAAGGAAACTGTTGCTACAACTGCTAGCGAAGTGGCATATATTCAACCTACAATTATTGGTAAGGGTAGTTACACTATTCAATATAAGGTAGTGGATGGCGCTAAAACTTACTATGGTGACACTCAAACAGTTCAAGTTAAGGGCGTTGCTTATAGTTGGGAATTTGCTGCTGAAAACACTGCTAAAAACATCATTCCAGCAACATCTAACGGTTCAAGCGAATATGTGTTACCATTGCCTAAAATTATGAACACTTTGGATGCTGAAAATCCTACAGTGGCTCAAGAATACACAACTGCTGACCTTGGCACTAACATCATCATCACTCGTGGTGGTGTGGATGTATCTAAAATTGCTGGCGTTACAAGAGTGGATGACGGCAAGATTTACTTTACTCCAACACTTGAAGATTTAGCTCTTGGAGATAGTTCGGTTGCTAATGGCTCTGATAGTGCTACTTATATTATTAAGTACAAATCTAAAATTTCAGCGTTTGCTGACCGTTCTTACACTGTAAAAGTAACAGAAGACTATAACACTAAGGCAGAGTTGGAAGTTTCTCACAACAGCATTACAAACGTTCAAAGTGGTGCTGTAACAACTTTACCTACACCAAATGTTACAGACAAAACTCACAATAAGTCTAGCGTTGAAGTTAACACTGTAATCACAATTAAGAAGGGTAACACTGCAGTTAAGTTAGAACCAAACCAATTTGAATATACTTTCACTGAAACTGGTGACCACACAATTTATTATGAAGTGGAAGATGCTTATGGCAACAAGGCTACAAGCGCTGCGTATTCATTTAAGGTTACTAATTCATCTCCATACCTTGTAACATATGCTGATAGTTATGAAACTACTGGCGACAACTGGGAAGATGAAGTGGTTACAGGCGTTGATTATATCGTTCCTAGCGAAGTTGGTTATGGCGGTTTCTGGTTGCCAGCAATCTATGCTGAGGACTATGTAACAAGCTACGAAGATATGGCTACTAACAAGTGGTTTAGCCGTAAGTTGGTGTTGTCTACAGATTCAAGTGTATACTTTGATATTGATAGTAACGATGCTGAACATGGTAATGCAGCATATGATGCTAATAAGTCATATAACGATAAAGTATTCTTCCAATTCCCTGGAACTGAAGAAGAAATTAAGGAAAAATATGCTGGTGCAACTTTCAAACTAGAATATACTGCAAGAGGCGAAAATGATAGTCCAGCATATGCAACAACTTATACAATTAAAGTTGCTGATGTTGATGCATTATCATACAATGTTGATAAGAATTTGATTATCAATTTCCCATCAATTAATGATACAATTGACCCTAATGCTGAATTAAAGTTTACTAGTGCTTCGGCTAAGGAAGAACCAACTAATAGCGAATTGGTGGCTGATGAAAGAGTGGAAGTAAGAACTTATTACTACTATGGTGATAAGACTGAGATTGAAAATGCAGTTAAAACTCATATTGAAAATGTAACAGCAGATTATAATTCAAAAAATAGCGACACATACAACGAAAAGTATGGTTACAACTTTGATGAATTTATCACTACATTTACACCATCACATTTAAATAAGTTAACATCTAAGGATGGATATACTACACTTAAGTTAAATAGTAATGAATACACAAATCAATCTAAGGTTACTGTATTTGCAGTTGCCATTAACGACCAAAATCAATTTGTAGTAAAGGCAAGAGAAATTGCTATTGATAACACTAGCGAAACTGGCACTCCTACAATCGTAAGTGCTGTAAATCGTTATACAACTGGTATTAAATATGACCAAAATGCACTAGTTGAACTTCCTACAGTGTCATTTACTGATGATATTGATAAAAGATTGGAAGTTGAAGTAAGATGTTATGTTGATACTCCTGACCAAACCGTTGGCGTAACAATCAATAGATTTATTGAAGATACTGTTAACAATAGATGGGGGATTGAAATTGCCGAACTTACAACAACATATGCTGGAACATATTATGTAATATACACTGCTACTGACGATGCTGGCAATAAGGTAAGTTATGTGTCAACATTTGAAGTTGCTAACACTGAAAAAGCTGAAATTGACATCGAAAATGGTGCAAACATCACAGCCAATATTGGTGAAGAAGTTGTGTTAAATCTAAGCCTAACAGGTAAAGGCGAATATACAAATGTTGTGTACAACATTGCTTGGGGCGAAAATAAGCCAAGCGGTTTAGGTTCTCAACCAAACAGTTTCAAGTTTAATAAGGCTGGAACATATACTGCTACAGTTACTGCAACATATATGTTAAACGGAACTCCACAAACTGCTGAATTGGGTGGTGGACCAGTTACAATCACTATTAATGAACCTGAAATGGAATGGGAAGATGGTATTGACGAATTATTAGCAAACCGCACAGCAAACTTAAATGAAAAGATTGAATTACCAGTAATCTCAGTAAGCGAAAATGGCGTTGAAATTAATGCGACTCCTAAAGTAGTGTTTACTGATAAGAACGGTACGGAAACTGAAGTTGAAGTTAAGTTTGATGAAGAAAACTTTAACAACTACTATTTCACAGCAGAAAAAGATGGTGTATACACTGTAACTTATACTGCTACAACTGATTATAATTCTGATTCTAAGAGTTTCACAGTTACTTGTGGTGACTACTATGACCCTACAATTATTATTGATAGTAACAAACTTCAAGATTCAAAAATCACTTACAATGGTCAAGATATTACATTAAATGTTAAGTCATTTAAACAAGAAACTGTTAATGATGTAAAACAAGATGGTAAATATATCCTAACAATTGTGGCTACTGAAGGTGAAAAAGAATTATTTAGTTATGACATTAAGGTATCTTTAAAGGATATGGATACTAATAAGGCTACAGTTGACCTAACTACTGATAATTATTCATTTGAATTAAGTGGCGACGCATTTACAAGCGAAGGCACAAACACATGGGCAATTAATGGTGTTGGTAACTATGAATTAAAATTGACAGTAAAAGATGCTAACGGAAATGCTACAACAAAATCAATAAACTTTAGCGTGGTTAACAAGAGTGAACCTAAGAGCGTTAAAGATAATGTGGTTGGAATTGTATTGATTGTTGTATCTGTAGTAATCTTGGGTGGCGTAATCTTATTCTTCGCTTTGGCAGGAAAGAGAAATAAGTCAAGAAGAAAAACTGTTAAAACAGAAAACAAAGATTAATAATTAAAAACTTCTATGAAAATTCATAGAAGTTTTTTACTGTAAAAAATTAATTTAAAATACTTAAAATAAGTATTTTTAAATAAATACAAAAATAATTAATAATTCAACAAATTAAATAATTTTTTGCTTTTACTTGATTTGTGATAAATTGTGTGTTACTATATAAGTACAGTGAATTTTACATAATGTTTGCATAAATTTACTTTTAAATTTCATAAGGAGAAAATTATGGAACAAAATACATATACTAAACCTAAAGTTAGGAAAAGTTTATATACATTATTTTTTAAAAGATTTTTTGATATGCTATTGTCTGGGCTTGCGTTAATTATTTTAAGCCCAGTATTTTTGATTGTGTCAATAGTGTGCCGAATTAAGATGGGTAAGGGTATAATATTTAAAAATTATAGACCCGGCAAGAACAACAAAATATTTAAATTATATAAATATCGCTCAATGCTTAATACCCGTGATGCCAATGGCGAGTTGTTGCCAGATAGAGAGCGTATGACCAAATTTGGCAATATGTTGAGAAAAACTAGCCTTGATGAGTTACCTCAACTTTGGAATATTTTTAAGGGCGATATGAGTATAGTAGGGCCTAGACCTAAGTTGGTTAAGGATATGGTGTTTTACAATGAGGAGCAAAACACTCGAAGTTTAGTTCGCCCAGGGCTTACAGGTTTGGCGCAAGTAAATGGACGCAACAATATCACTTGGGAAGAAGTGTTTGAGTACGATAAATACTATGTAGAGCATTGTAGTTTATGGCTTGATATTAAAATATTGTTTAAAACTGTATTAAAGGTGTTTAAAAAGGTGGATATTGTTGAACAAGACAAAACCAAGCAAGCATATTATTATGGTGATTATTTGCTTGAAAGCGGAGTGGTAACTAAGGAAGAATACAACACTAAGCAAGAATTGGCAAAAGATTTGATTGCAAAAACTCAAAAAATTGGCAAAAAGAAAAGCAAAGTATAAACGGTTATTAATTTAACCGTTTTTTATTTTGTGGCAAAACTTACATTTTATGGTACATATAGGATTTTTTTGACAAAAAAATTATTTAGCCAAAGCCCACTTGTTTGACTAATTGATCATGAAATAGTATAATGATTAGTAAATTTAAGCAAAATATAATTTGATTTTATATAGGAGAGTGTATGAAAAAAAGAAATGAAATAGATGCAAAATATAAGTGGGATTTATCTTATTATATTAAAGACGAAGAAGAACTAAAAAATAATTTTGAATATTTGAAACAAAATATGAGTAAATTTAAAGAGTTTTATGGACAATTGGGCAACAAAACAAGTTTGTTGAAATATTTAAAGTTAAACGAAGAATATGATGCGGTTTTATCTAAAACTGGACTTTTTGTTGGTCATACATTAAATGTTGATACTGGCAACACTAAGTATATCAGTTATAGTCAACAATTGCAGTACATTTATAAAGATTATGCTGAAATAACGGCTTTTGCCTATCCGCAAATGTTGGAATTGCCAGATGAATATTTAAAAGAACTTATCAATGATAGCGAGTTGTGGAAATACAAAAGATTTTTTAGCGAAATAATTCGTGATAAAGCCCATAAGATAAGCGAATATGATGCACAATTTTTGAGTAAAATGTCATTGTGCTTGGGTAATGATAGTAATGTCTTTGATACGCTTACAAATGGTGAAATGCAATTTGATGGTATTGTGGATAGTGAAGGGAAAAAGCACGCTGTAACCGAAGCGGAATATCCCAATTTAATTGATAATGATGATAGGCAAATACGAAAGAATGCATTTTCGTCATTAATGAGTGGGTATGGTGGCAAAATTAGAACAATTGCTAGCCTTTACACCAATGATATTCAGTATGATATTTTTCATTCTAAACTTTTAAACTTTAAATCAGTCAAACAAAATTGCTTATATAACGAAGAAGTGGAAGAAAAAGTTTATAATAATTTAATCAATAATATCAACAAAAGATTGGATGTGTTAAAACAGATTGTAGACAAAAAAGCGCAATATTTAAACTTAAAAGACGTGGCGTATTATGATTTGATGACTACGATAGGTACTAAGAAAAATTATACTGTTGAACAAGCAATTGAAATGGTGAAGGAATGTACCAAACCATTGGGCGAAGAATATCAACAATTGTTGGAAGAAAAGTTTAGTCAAGGAGTTATTGACTATTTGCCAAACAAAAATAAGCAAACTGGAGCATATAGTACGGGATATTATGATTGCCCTAGCATTGTGCTGATGAACTATGTTGATGATTATAGCAGTGTTAGCACATTGGCGCACGAAATTGGGCATGCAATGCATACTGAATTTTCAAATCGTAACCAGCCAATACAATTGTCGGATTATGTTATTTTTGTTGCGGAAGTGGCAAGTACTGTAAATGAAATTTTGCTTAACCTGTATGTATCCAAAACGGCAACTGATGAAGAAAAAATATCATTAGCATTTGATTTGTTGGATAGCGTTAGGGGAACGGTTTATCGACAAACTTTGTTTAGCGAATTTGAAGATTTTACACATTCGCAATTAGAGAGTGGCGAACCTTTAACCTATGAAGACTATAACAACAAATATTATGAATTGAACAAAAAGTATTATGGCGAAAATATTTTACTGCCAGATGAGTTAAAGTTTGAGTGGGCAAGGATACCACACTTTTACACGCCTTTTTATGTGTATAAATACGCCACAGGATATATTAGTGCATTGTGTATTGTGCAAAATATATTAACGGACAAAGATTACTATAAGCAATATATCAAATTTTTGAAGAGTGGTTGCACAAAACCGCCTGTAGAGTTATTGCAAGATATTGGTGTGGACCTAACAGTTGAAGAACCATATATTAAAGCGTTTGAATTTATTACTAACATAATTAATGAAATAAAATAATTTAAAATAATTAAAAATTATGCATTATAATCACGCTAATTTTTGGCGCAATTATCGGCAAAATACGACAAATTAAAAATTATATTAATAAATATTCTTTAATCTTTTGCAAAAAATATATATTAATGATATAATAGGAGTGTAAAATGCTGGATAAAAAAACTACCGCAGTATTACGGGTTCTTGGCAAAATTGGCGAAGATAGTGCATACAAGGTTGTAACGGTTGAGGAAATTCTTAGCGCATTGCCTTCAAGGACGCAATATGATGCCGATTCGGTTAAACAAATTATCGAATATTTGTGCAAGCAGGAATACATTGTGTTAAAATTTGAAGAAGATGTTACATTTTGTTATTCCCTTTTGCCTAAGGCGAGAATTTATTTAGAGCAAGAAAGTTCTAAGGTGAAGGTTAAAAAGCAACATTTGCCTTATGGATGGATTATTTTGTGTATGTTGGCAAGTTCGGTTGGTAGTTTTGGAGCAAATCTTTTATTTTATTATTTTTTAGGGTAGGTTGATTTTATGTTATCAAGAAAAGAAAGATATATAATGGAATATTTATATCAAAGATGCACCAACAAAACAAGTTGTTTGATTAATCCAAGGGAAATTATTACATTTGCTAGTGATAGATATATAATGTATCCTAATGAAGTGGAAAAAATTGTAACCAACCTTGTGTACGACAACTATATTGAAGTGGCCAAGAGCGACAAAAAGGGTGAAATGGTGTATTGTGTTTCACTTAAACTTAAAGGACAAGGCTTTCATAGGGAGTTGGTTAATGATAAACGAACAATAATGACAGCAGTTGGGCGAACGGTTTTATTGGCAATCCTAAGCTTTTTGATAACATGGGTATTAAAATTACTAATATTTTAACAATTAAACCTTTTATAGTTTTATAAAAGGTTTTTTTATGGGCAGGTTTTATAAATTGTATATTTTAACAATTGTTTAAGTTGTATTAAGCAAATGTTAACTTATAAATTGAAAATTTATGTAAATAATATATTTAATAAATTTTATTAAAAGTATTTAAATTTGTCGAAATATGTGTTATCATTATAGATAAAGGAGTTGCGATGGAATATAGGGATTTTGAACTTGTGTCAAAGTTTAAGCCTACGGGTGACCAGCCACAAGCAATTGACAAACTTGTGGAGGGCATTAATGACGGGCTTCAAGCACAGGTGTTAAAGGGTGTTACTGGTAGCGGAAAAACTTTTACAATGGCAAACATTATTGCAAAAGTAAATAGACCCACATTGATATTGGCGCATAACAAGACTTTGGCAGCGCAATTGTGTAATGAGTTTAGGGAGTTTTTCCCCAACAATCGTGTTGAATTTTTTGTATCATATTACGACT
>JAFULP010000011.1 GCA_017473285.1 Clostridia bacterium | reverse complement strand
TATCCATAAAAATTCTCCTTTGTGAATGTAAATTGTAATTTTGCGAACTACAACTTTATTTTATCACAAAGGAGAATATGGTGCAAAGGTTAACCTTTTTGGAACCACGGGACTATCCCGTGGTTTTCTTTTACAAAAAAACTAGGAATTGATACTCCTAGTTTTTTTCAATGAATTAGTCTGCTTTTTTAGCAAATACATTTGCACAAACTGCTGCAATAGCATTTACTACAGTTACAACCCAAAGGCTAGCACCAACGCCATAAGCTTTAGCGGCTTCCTTACCTGCTTCCTTGCCAAACGCATCAGTTACCATATCGATTTGTTCGCTACGGATGCCATAGTTTGCAACCAAAGCAAGAATTGAAACTACTACTAATGCCAATAATGCAAAATTATTGATAGTAGTTAAGATTGCTGGCATCTTGATAACATTTAGGTTAGCCAAGATTTGAAGAACAGCCATAACGATTAATACTATAGCCAATACTACCAAAATCCAAGCAAAAATGCGGTACCAAGTAACAGCAGTGATGTCTGCTTCGCCTACAGTTTTGTCAGTCAACATCTTCCAACCAGAAGTCTTTTCACTACCCAATGTACCCATATCAACTGTAAATACAGGAAGTGACAAGAATACTAGTGACAAAACACCAGCCAATGCAGAACATAATGCTCCAATCCACTTTTTCATAAAAACCCTCCTTTTGATACTTTTATCATATCAAATATATTTATTTCAGTCAAACATATTTGACAAATTTATAATAATTTTATTTAATTTAATCAAAAATTATGCCAAAATTAAACAAATAATCTTAAAATTAGACATAATTCTACTTATAAATTTAGTTTTAGATATATAATTTAAAATTAATTAACTAATTTATATGCACAAAAAATCGCCTATTAATAGGCGACCTTTATCATTTGTATTTAATATGTTTATCTTGTGTATTTCAAATTATGTACTTTATCATTTGTACATATATATTTTATCTTTTGTAATACTAAATTTTTGGTTGAATATTTACGCACTTTCTACCACGACCGTCACGACCAAATTTTACAACTCCATCTGTTAAAGCAAATAAGGTATAATCCTTACCTAAACCAACATTAGCACCTGGATAAATTCTAGTTCCTCTTTGACGAACGATAATATTTCCAGCCAATACGAATTGACCGTCAGCACGCTTAACACCAAGACGCTTACTATTACTATCTCTGCCGTTCTTAGTGCTACCGCCACCTTTCTTGTGGGCGAATAACTGAACTAATATTTTCATCTTCGTTTCTCCTTTATATTAATATATTTTGGGAAACTGCTAGCAATATCACGAAGCCCATTTGCTGTACTATTCATAATCAAATATGCCTGTTTTGCTTGCTCGCCAGTTAAACTTGGCAAACTTATTGACAAACTTGGCACATCTTCGTCTACAACATAATCAGTGTTAATATGCAAAATTTCTTCAAATGTCTTCTGTGCATTTTGAGTTAGCACCGACACACTTGCGCATACTATATCACTTCCACTTTCAGCATAACCTGAATGACCATCGCAACTAATAGCAGTTACATTTTCACCGTTTTTGATAATAGTGATTTTAATCATAATTAACCTATACTTTCAATTACAATGTTAGTGTAGGCTTGTCTGTGTCCTTTCTTCTTGCGTTCGTTCTTCTTAGCTTTGTACTTGAACACAACAATTTTGTTACCCAAAGTGTGTGATTGAACTTTTGCCTTAACCACAACATCTTTAACTACTGGGTTACCAGCAACAATGTTACCTTCGTTTGCTGTCATAAGAACTGGGAATTCAACATTTTCGCCAACTTCATTGCTTAAACGGTCCACTCTTACAACATCACCAACTGTAACCTTATATTGCTTACCAGCGATAAGTGCTATTGCGTACATCTTAGTTACCTCCTATCAATTTTTGAAGACTCACTTTTAAGGTAGAATTTAAATGCTTTACAACTTAATTTTATGAAGTTGCTTCGCTCAATGAAAATATTAAGTCGCTTCGCTTATGAAGTCGCAAACAAGTTTGCTTATTATGGTTCGATTATAATTAATATAATTTTACCACAATATTTTCATAAGGCGTTAGCCACCTTCATATTTTCATACCTTCATATTCATTTAAAACCTGTTCAATGTGGTACTACCCCACTATAATAGCACACCCCAGCCCAATTGTCAATGGATTTATAAAAATTTATTTGAATAAAAAGCCTAATAATTAAATTATTGATTTAACACTTTTTCATTAAACAGGTTTATTATTGGCTTATTTTGTTTCTTTGCATATTTAATTACTCTATTTGTTCCGCTATAATATGAATTATTGCCACGATTGTATACCACCACTTCATCGCTATCATCCACCATTTTTTGGTTTGATACAACAATTTGCCTTTTGTAATATATTTCTTCAATGTCGTATATCATCGTTTCAACACCTTTATAATAACCAGTAAACTCGTCCATTTGCATCTCTTTAATCAAGAATTTTTGACTTGTAAACACTAAACTAATATGTATGTTGCTATATTCTCTTTGCAACTGCTTACATACACCCAATGCTAGTCTGTCATAATCTCCATGAGTGCCTACTAGAATTCTTACATTGTTATCCTTAACTTTCAATTTAAGATAATTGTATAAGTCTTTTCTAGCATCTTCCATCCTTGGAACAAATCTATTTCCAAATATTGATATTGTTATAATTTTATCCACATTGACCATAATTCCATTATATGGAATATCAGTCAATTAGTCAACTAAATTTTCATAATACAATTCTTTTTAAGGAGCGTATTTATGAAATTTGAAACTTTTGGACTAAATGTTGCCAAAGAAAGAATGAAGAAAAATTTATCGGCTTATGAATTAAGTTTAAGAATTGGAAAAGATGCAAGTTATATTAATAAACTTGAAAACGGCAAAATTAATGTTAGTTTGAAAATGATATTAGCGATATGTGAAGAACTACAAATAAAAGTTATTGATTTATTTAAAGAATAGAAAGGAAGTGTCATGGAATTTAGTAATATTTTGAAATATTTAATGAAAGAAAACACTTTATCTCAAACTGAACTTGCTAAGAAAATAGGTCTAAAACCTAGTCAAGTTTGTGAATGGCTTAAAGGCAAAAGTAAGCCTGCTTATGATAGTTTAAAAGCGCTTGCACTAGCACTTAATGTATCGGCAGATGTATTGCTTGGAATTAGCGATATATAAAACAATTAAAAAACTCATAGTTTAGATTTATCTTCTAACTATGAGTTTTTTATTTATTTTAACATCTTTTCCAATTGCTTACACCTATCTTTATCCATATTGGGTGTGGTGTCTAGGCGATATTTTATGCCCAGTTCGGCATATTTGGACTTTGCCATTGAGTGATATGGAAGTAGTTCAATGCGTTCAACATTATTTAATGTGCTTGCAAATTGCTTTAACTTTAAAATGTGGTGCTCATCATCATTAACATTGGGTACAATCACTTGCCTTAGCCACAACTTTTTGTTTAAATTATTACACTTGGCTACAAATTGATTAAAGTCCGCCATATCACGCCCTGTAATCATTTTATATTCAACTTCATCCACCGCCTTTACATCAAGTATTACAAGGTCAACCAGTTGCAATATTTCATCATAATTTTCGCCAACTCCTGCCGTATCAATAGCGGTGTGAATGTTGTTTTGCTTAAGTAGTTTGATGGTGTTTAACACAAATTCGCTTTGAAGCAAAGGCTCGCCACCGCTAAATGTAACGCCTCCATTTGCCCCATAATATACCTTGTATTTGTTATACTTGGTTAGCACCTCTTCGCTTGTAATTTCTTGCCTAAAGCCTGACATATTCCAAGTTTCGGGGTTGTGGCAATACAAACACCTAAGTTTGCATCCCGACAAAAACAACACCAGCCTTATACCTGGCCCGTCGGCAGAACCCATTGTTTCAATATTTGTAATTTTACCTGTCATATTATTCCTAGTTTATTTCTTTTCGTGGAAAGTACGATTGATTACTTCTTCTTGATGCGCACGGTCAAGTTTGTTAAAGTTAACCGCATATCCCGACACACGAATTGTAAGGTTTGGATATTTCCAAGGGTTGTTCATAGCATCAATCAGCAAGTCACGATTTAGCACATTTACATTAATATGTTGAGCCCCTTGAATAAAGTAGCCGTCTAGTATTGATACAAGGTTGTTGATTTGCTCTTCTTCATTATTACCCAATGCGCTTGGCACAATTGAGAATGTGTTAGACACGCCGTCTTGACAGCAATTTTCATACTTGATTTTGGCTACACTATTTAACGAATTTAACGCACCAGTACAATCTCTACCATGCATTGGATTAGCACCTGGAGCAAATGCCTCACCTGCTTTTCTGCCGTCTGGAGTAGCACCAGTTTTTTGACCATACATAACATTTGAAGTAATAGTTAGTAGCGACAATGTAGGTGTTGCATTGCGATATAGTTTGTGAACTTTGATTGCGTCAAAAAATTCTTGCACCAATTCAGTTGCCAATTTGTCTACTCTATCATCATCGTTGCCGTATTTAGGGAAGTCGCCATCAATTTCAAAGTCAATAGCTACGCCATTTTCATCTCGTATAGGCTTTACCTTAGCATACTTGATTGCCGAAAGGGAGTCCACCGCAGACGAAAAGCCAGCGATACCAAACGCCATAAGCCTTTCCACCACTGTATCGTGAAGTGCCATTTGGCTTGCTTCATAGGCATATTTATCGTGCATATAGTGAATTATGTTATTTGCATCAACATAAATTTTGGCAACCTTTTTAATCATATTGCTATAATCTTTGCGCACTTTTTTGTAGGTTAGCACTTCTTCAGTATTTATATCGACGCCTTTTATTACTTGTAATCCGCTTTTTTCATCAATTCCACCATTGATTGCATAAAGTAAAGTTTTAGCCAAATTGCAACGAGCGCCAAAAAATTGCATTTGTTTGCCTTGACGCATTGCCGACACACAACAAGCGATTGCATAGTCGTTGCCATATAGTGGGCGCATTGTGTCATCGCCTTCGTATTGGATTGAGTCGGTTTTGATTGAGATTTTAGCGCAATAACGCTTAAAGTTTTCAGGCAAGCCCTTTGCCCATAGCACTGTCAAGTTTGGCTCAGCGCTTGGGTTTAGGTTAATAAGAGTGTGTAGCAATCTAAATGATGTTTTAGTGGTCAAACTCTTATCTTCATCAAGCATTCCCGCAATAGTTTCGGTAACCCAAGTAGGGTCACCAGCAAATAGTTCGTCATAATCAGGCGTGCGAAGATGCCTAATAAGGCGCAATTTAATTACATATTGGTCAATCAGTTCTTGGGCTTGTTCTTCCGTTAAAATTCCATTTTCCAAATCCCTTTGAATGTATATATCAAAGAATGTTGAATTTCTGCCAATTGATGTTGCCGCACCATTGTTTTCCTTAGCACCAGCAAGATATGCAAAATATACCCATTGTATTGCCTCACTAGCATTTTGAGCAGGACGGGACAAATCAAACCCATAACTATTAGCCATTGTTTTAATATCTTCAAGTGCCCTAATTTGTTCGCTTACTTCTTCACGAATTCTAATGCCTTCTTCCAAGTTTAATGCATCTATTTCCTCGCTCAATAAGTCCTTTTTCTTTTCCTCAATAAGCCTATCAATACCATACAATGCCACTCTACGATAGTCGCCTATAATTCGACCTCTGCCATAGCCATCAGGAAGCCCAGTAAGCAATCCATTTTTTCTTGCTCTACGAATAGCGGGAGTATAGGCGTCAAATACACCTTCGTTGTGTGTTTTGCGATAAGTAGTAAAATGCTTAAGAGTGTCCTTATTCAACTCATAGTTATGCGCCTCTAAAGCCTTTAAAGCAACACGAGTTCCGCCATACATATTAACAATACGCTTAAGTGGCTTATCGGTTTGAAGCCCAAATATCACTTCATTTTTCTTGTCAATATAGCCTGGCGCAAAGGCGGTAATTCCGCTTAAAATATTGGTTTCAACATCCAAGCATCCGCCATTTTTATTTTCTTTTTCAAGCAACTTTTCACACTTTGACCACACTTCTTTAGTTTTAAAAGATATTGGCGCTAAAAAGTCGTCGTTTCCTTTATATTCTGTAAAATTACTTGCAATAAAACTTGCAACATCAATATTATTTTTCCAATTTTCCCCTTTAAAACCTTTCCATTCGTTAGTTGTATTCATATTTATTCCTCCTTAGTATTTAACAAATTTGGTATATTTATACCCCTTGGTTTATTGCTTTAAAAAATAGGGTAACAAATTTTTACAAAAAATACAAATCTTTTTAATACAATTTACACATTCTTATCAAAATTTTGTGAATTATACCAAACTAAAAAGCACATTAATTATAATGCGCCTTTTATGTATTATGTTTTTCAGTTAATATTTGTTGCAATGTGTCGGTAAGCGAGTGATTAGTTATTATTTTTTGAAATTCTTTTTCAGTTATGTATATCGGCTCATTTAATTCGCAATAAAATATTGTGTAGTACCCTTCCCTAGTTTGCTTAAGCATATCAATAAGGGTACAATTAGGTTGCACATGTAAAAAGTTAATTTTTTCAATGTTTTTACTTTTTTTGAAAAATAATTTGTAATACACATCAAAATTCACTCGCCGTTTTGGTATTAAATTGGTTGCAAAAAATATTGCAAATACAATATATGTTAAATTAAGTGTACCAAAGCAACTAACTACAAATAATATCACAAATACTATTATTGCAAGTATATTGATAGTCAAACTTACAATTTTAGCCGTTTTTTTGTTATGCTTGCTTATGATGCTTTCCAATATTTTTGCACCATCTAGCGGTTCAATCGGTAGCATATTAAAACTTGCAAGCAATAAATTAAACTTAAAAAAATCAGCCGTAAAAACATACATTTCAGGTACAATCCACCATATGCTAGTGCAAATAATGCAAATAATAAAATTTATTGCCGGTCCAGCAAACGCAATGGCAAACAAATCGTCTTTTTGAATACGATTGTCAAGTTTGATGCTTGCCCCTAGCATATCAAACTTAATGGTGTTTGTATTATATCCTTTAGCCTTAGCCATATAAATATGAGCCATTTCGTGAAATATGAGCGCTAAAATATAGTTGATAAACAGCAAAAATTGACGGCTTAGCAAAAACAATATAGCCAATAATATAAAACTTATTCCAACTTTAACTTTTGTTTTTTGCATAACTAAATTTATGCTTTATCGTTTACTTTTATTATCAAAATTTAATAAATGTAACACATTTACTTTTAATATGCCATATTAACAAAAAAGTTGTAAATACTTAGCCCTATAATTTACAACTTCATCTATTTTAAAGGGATTTCGCAAAGGGAAAAGCAATTGCCACTTTGTATATTTCGAAAGCATCCTCAATTTTTCACTTTTAATTTTTCATTTTTCACTCTTCACTATCTTGCCACGATAACTATCGTGGCAAGATTTGCATTGCCTTCATCCTATCACCCACAGCATTAATGCTTAAACTATACATATTGTTTTCCGCCAAATCAATAGCAATGCTAATATCGTCATATTCCACTTCAAAATAGTTGTTTAATAAGTAAAAAATATCGCTTTTAATTACTTGTTTCATATATTGCGGATTTACTTGTTTGTCCTTTTTGATTACATTGTCCAATCTATTGCTTAATTCCATAAATATCTCCTCTTTATACAAACTTTACTCAAATTTATTTAAATTTACATTGTCGGTTAATGCTATATTTTCCGCTTAAAAAATTTGCGCATACTACCCATCACGCCTTTGTACTTATATGTGCAATCGTACAACTTTTTGCTTCCCGTTTCAATATTGTCGCTAAGTATTAAAAATGCTTTGTGACTAGGAAGTTTGCAGTCCAGTCGGTTTACATTTTTAATTTGACCAATTACCACATTATCGTCATCGGGGATTACTCCGCCAAACTCAACTTTAAGTGCTTTGCTAATATCATATACATTAAGCATAAGTTTATCAATAATAAGGTCGCCCCTTGCACGATTTACCACAAACTTGATACTTGCCAAATTGTATGTAGATAGTATTGTAACCACCTTGTCGGCATCACGAATGCTTGACAGATGCGGTGTGGTTACCACAATTGCTTCTTCAGCGCAAATTACTGCCCTATTAAACCCCGCATCAATACCCGCTGGACAATCAATTAAGATATAGTCAAACATTGTTTTCAGGTCACTAATTACCGCCTTTATGTACTCGGGGCGGATGCTTAAATTGTGCGCCACATTCCCGCTGGATAGTAAGTATAGCAAGGGATATGCACTATCTTGCACCAATGCTTGACGGAGCCTACATTTGCTATCCAACACATCTTGCATTGAGTATAGCACTCGGTTTTCCATGCCAAGCACCACATCAAGATTGTTAAGCCCAATATCCATATCTACCACACATACACGATAATTTTTTTTGGCAAGATTTAGGCCTAGATAGGCGCAAACCGTGGTTTTGCCCACACCGCCTTTGCCCGAAGTAACTACAATAACTCTTGACATAACACCCCCATACTTAACTATGCGTTCATTTACCACTTGCCAGCAAACTTTGCTCAAATATATGCACTATGTGATTTAAGTACTGCTGGTTTGCAAATTTCACTATTTTGCTATTACCACTAATGATAAGGCTAGTCAAAAAAAATGTAAAGCCATACACTTTACATTTTTAATATTCGACAATATTAGTAATTTTACTTAATCACTACAATTTAATATGCGGATAATCTTCCTTATTGATTGACAACAACTTGCCCGCACCAAGTATCACCGCATCTTTAGGGTTGTCCACCACATACACTGGCAAATGTAGGCGTTTGCTAGCATATTCGGTAAAACCAATAATACTACTTACGCCACCAGTAAACACTATGCCATTTTTGCGAACTTCAGCACAACTAGGAAGTGGTAGACTCTCCAAGGTTTCTTCAATCAAGTCAAATATTTTTTCATACACACCAATTACCGCAACTCTAACTTCATTGGCACGAATAGTAATATTTTTATATCCATTGTTACTATCAATACCTTCAAAGTCACAAGTATACATATCGTTATCGTATAGAGATGCAATTTCCTTTTTGATGCTTTCGGCTTGCTCTTCCGTTATTTTGACATTATAATTATCTTCAACATAAGTGGCTAGTGCCTTATCCATCTCCACACCACCTATAAGATAATTACGCCCCATATTAAACTCATACTTGGTTAGCACAGATATATCGGTTAAGTATTTACCCATATCAACTACCATCACTTCAGCATTGTCGTCAAAACTATTTAAATTTGTCCTTATGCATACCGAATTTTGAACAAATGTCATATTGGCGATACCCGCATTATGTAGCAAAACTTTTAGTTCAAGCAACTTTTTTTCAGTCAAGGCACAAGGTACAGCCACAATTGCCGTAATGATTCCGCTTTCAAATATTGCTTTGTTTATAACATTGCTAATCAAAGCGCCAGCAAGTTTAGTGTTGATTATATCTATACCTTGTATTGGTTGATGCAACTGGTATTGTGATCCTTTTAAATTACACAAATGCTTTGCATCATTGCCATAAGCACATATTTTACCGCCAGATTTGGATGTTGCAACATAACTTGATTGCTTTGCAACAATGCCCAAACCTTTACGATAAACAATAATTTCGTTACTGCCAAATTTAATGGCTAATTCAATTTTGCCCATAAAACCCCCTTTAAAGCAAACTGGCGATACGCCAACGCCCTTTAGGCGTTACAAAGGGCTTTCACCCTTTGTGCTTTGCCCCCCGTCAAAGCCGGCGTATCGCCCCCTTATTGAACTAAATTAACATATTAAAGAATTTGCAAATTTTTACCAAATATTTTTCTAAAGTCAGTAGCCATAGTCATTGCTTGACTAATTTCCAACCTTGCATCTTTTTCAACATTGGTTTTAAGTATAACAGTGTCGCCCAAAATATCACAAGAAATATCTTTAACGGCATTTGCACCTGTAATATTTAACAAAGTAGCAAGTTTTACAATAATGCCCAACTTTTTAACCGCACTAGCATCTTCTTCATCAAGGATATCCTTATACTTAACCCAATCGCTTAGGCTAAAGTTGTCAATATTTTGGCTAGCCACTACAAAGGCTGCCATCAATATCTCACGATGCGCCACACCATAAATATTTGAACCTAATATTACATTAAACCCATTCTTTTCATAATTTTCAAATGATATACGCTTGCCACTTAAACACATACTAGCCGCAATACGCAACATCTTAACATAATTACGATTTAGGCGGTGCAACACCTTTAGTTGTTTGTACAAAATAATTGCCAAATCGTATATATTGTTCATATCTTGACCACTAGGGTAAAATTCGTTAATAGCACTTAAACTATATCCCAAAATATCCACCATAGGTTTTTCAGCCTGCGCCAGCACCGACCTTGCCACCAAGCCATACATTTCCCCACAAGTAGACACCCTAATGTTTGACTTAATCACGTTATTAAACAACGCTTTAATAATAGCAATTCCGCTAGCCAAAACATCTGCTCTAAGTGTAGAAATACCCTTTAATTTCTTAGCCTTGTCAATATCCAAAGTTTTAATCAAACTGTATATTGACTTAAAGTTAGTGTCGCTAATTTCGTAGTTATGAGCAATGTCCAAAGGGTAATGTGTAGATTTGCGACACAATACGCCTGTTGCTTCAAAAATTTTGCCCAAACCAACAAATTCAACTTCCTCATCAATGTCAAACAACCATTTTTCTTGACGAAGCAAACTTGTTACAAAGTCCACCATTTTGTCCATCTTTTGCGACACATCAGCAACATCAGCAAACTTTTCAGCCAAATTTAGTGCCCCAAAAGGAATGTTGCACTTATTAATAACCATTCGTCGATTGTATTGAACCAATTGCACACTATCATCACAAATTTGGCAAATCACACCTTTTACAATTGGCAACGAATGCAATGATGCCAAATGTAGGGCGTCAACTTGTTCGTCAAAAGTCAACAATCTAAAATGCAATGACACGGTTTTGTATATCTCATCCAAAAACGCAATTTGGTTGCGTGCGGTTGCAATCACAGGGTCAGCATAACACAAGCACTTGCTAATACCTTGACTGTCCATAATCTTTCTAAAAATCTTCAAGATTGAAATAGTTTCATCAATTCTTGCCGATTTAATATATCCATCTCTTGCCAAATCTTGAGTAAGGCGCACAGGCTCCTTAATTTGTTGCTCAACGGCAAAATATCCGTTAGGAGTAAAGTTAAGTTTACTAAAAGTTATTTCGCTTACACCAAGTTCAATTACTACTAATTTTTCCATAATATTTTTCCTTTTCTTGTTGTTACCCTAGCACATTTTTAAATTATAGTCAATAGGTTTTTTGAAAATTTATTTATATATTTTTCATCCAAAAAATTTTAATTACACCAAGCCTGAAATTGTGCCCTCAAACACCTTCCAAGGCAACTTTTCGCTGTCTGGCAAAACCTTAAATACCATAGGCTTTTTGCTGATTGGATGATTAAATCTTAATTGATATGCCCAAAGCGCCAAATTGCCACCATGAGATTTGTCACCATACTTAAAATCACCAAAAATCACTGTGTTGTTTTGCTTGCTCATTTGCACCCTTATTTGATGACTGCGTCCAGTTAACAAATCAACTTTAATCAAACTCATATCCGCACGATGCTCCAATACTTCATAGTCAAGTATTGCTTGCTTTGCGCCATAGTCGCTTTTGGTAGCCAAATTTACTATGTTGGTTTTAGCGTCCTTTACTAAATAGCAACTTAACCTTGCCTTGCTTTGGTTAGGTGTGCCTAGCACCACGCACAAATACGACTTTTTCATTTCGTGATTTTTAAGTTGCTCGGTAAGGCGAGATGCGCATTTGCTAGTTTTAGCAAACACCATCACCCCACCTGTTGGTCTATCTAATCTATGCACAAGCCCTAAAAACACATTGCCCGGCTTGTTATCTCTAACCTTAATATATTGTTTTAACAAATTTAACAAATCATCATCTTTGCTTTCATCTTCTTGCACACCAATATTGTGCGGTTTGATGATTACTAACAAATGATTATCTTCATATACTATATCTGGTGTAAAATCCATTGTAATTTCCTTTATTAATTATTTTTTAATGCGACAGCATCCTCAATTTTCCATTCTTCACTCTTCATTCTTCACTTTACAAACTTGTTTGTGTTTAATGCGACAGTTTCCGCAATATTTTATATCTACATTATGAAAATATTAAATCGCTTCGCCTATGAAAATATGAAGACGCAAACAAGTTTGCTTATTGCGGACGAGTTATATTAAGTATTTAAAATTCGACCTTAATAAGTGACGCAGTCACGACTTCATAAGTGGCAACGCCACGGCTTCATACTTTCATATTTTCATACTTTTATGTCTTCATGTGCATTAGCACTCTTCATACTTTCATAAGGCGTTAGCCGTCTTCATACTTTCATATTTTCATACTTTCATAAGCGTAGCGTCTTAATCTATAATCGAGTAACCGCCGTACAACCACAAGGAAGAATTATGCCTTGTTCCTTAGTTGGCAAGCCAATTTCGTACGCATCAACTTGTCCAGTTGGAAATACGCAATTAAGTATATTTGCCATAACGGTTGGTTGCAAACCTGTGGTGTAACTATTTATAAGCACCATAAGTGCATTATCGCTAACCACACCTTTAACCAGTTTTACAAAATTGAATATATCATCTTCAATTTTCCAAGTTTCACCCTTAGGTCCACGACCAAAACTTGGTGGGTCCATAAGCACAATGTCATACTTTTTGCCACGCCTAATTTCACGCTCTACAAACTTTTGGCAATCGTCATTGATATATCTAATATTGTCAATGCCATTTAACTTTGCATTTTCCTTTGAAATATCAATTATACTTTTGGCAGCGTCCACGTGAGTTACGCTTGCACCCGCCTTGGCACATACAATGCTTGCTGCCCCAGTGTATGCAAACAAGTTTAATACACTTACTGGGCGGTTAGCGTTTTTGATTGTATTAATTAGCAAGTCCCAATTTACCGCCTGTTCTGGGAACAATCCAGTGTGCTTAAAATTCATAGGTTGAACCCTAAATTTAAACTCACGCCAATCAACAGTCCAATGCTCTGGCAAACGATTAAACATTTTCCATTCGCCCGACTTATTTTCAGTACGATGATAATGCGCATCAACCTTGTTTTTGCTTAAATCCTTGTCCACATTCCAAATAATTTGTGGGTCGGGACGAAGCAAAGTATATTTGCCCCATCGCTCCAACTTTTCACCTTTACCAGTGGAAAGCACTTGATAATCCTGCCAATCTTTTGCAACTTTCATAATTCTCCTACGGTCAATATTGCGCTTTGAATATCAAAACCATTTTTAATTTGTGTAACTATACACCATTTTGATTTTTTTTGCAATACCTTTTTTAAAAATTTGTAATCTTCAAATCAAACTCTTACATCTTGTAAATTATAACCTACTTTATTATAACACCAATCAAATCTGGTTTAGTTTGGTTATAATTTTATTACAACCCCAACCTATTACCAAATAGTGCATTGTTCTAATAAACATCTAACACTTTTTGCATTTTGATTACATCGTCTTTAGTGATAATGCCCAAAGGTGGATAGTCTTCCGTTCCTTGACGAGTAATTAACACAATTAGTAACTTATTGTTGGTTTCAAACAAATTCATCACTTGTTCAATGGTAATTTGTTCATCGGCTAGGCAATAGTATTGCTCGTTTGCAAGTTCTTCAATAATGTCGCCAACCGTTATTTTGTCAATAAATTTTTGAATATTTTGCCCTTGCAACAAGTGTGCACCTATAATATCCATTAATCGTTGACCATTTAACACGCCTACTAGTTTGTTGTCGGTGTATACTGGCAAGTTGCTATATCCACTGCGTGCCATAAGTTTAATAGCAGTGGACAAAATATCATCTCCATTTACACACAAAACTTCGTGCGTGCTAATTTTGTCATACGCTAGTGGCGGAGTAGCAATAAGGCGGGCAATGCCTTCCATTTTTTCAACCACTTCGGTGTGTGGTTCGGCAATTACAAAATTGCTGTTACCCTTATGCACTATTGCGTTGCGAAGGCGACCATAATCAATCAAATCATCTTCATACTTACGCACAACTGAGTTAAGAAGTACGGTTTTGCGTATCACTTCACTAAAATTTAAACTACGCTTTAAACCATAAATACTTCTTAAAGATGAGTCTATTGAATTGTACGCTGAAATAAACCTATTTGCATTTGAAATTTTTTTCATTATTTACTCCTAAAAAGTTTTTAGACATACATCTAATTATATTATACCATAAATATTTGACAATATCAAACAATTTTTACACTTAAATTTAGTGTAAAATGTAGTTATATTCAATTTTGTTTATTTATTGTTTACCAATATCGTTTGCCCCACAAATAGTCGCTTGGATGATAAATTATTTAAAGAGATTAATTTTTCAACGCTTGTATTGTATCTTTGGGCAATATAGTCCAATGTTTCCATAGGTTTTACTATGTGTGTTATGGTACATTGTTTTACAATTTTTACCATTTCGCCTTCATACAAATCAATGTTTGGATTGTTTCTAATTAGGCAATTTGATGTAGCATTAAATTTGGACAAGATGCTATTTAATGTATCGTGTTTTTGCACTTGATACCACACAAATTCATCTAAATTACAATCGATTATTTCCATACTAATTTATATGAAAATTGTATAAATTTGAAAACCAAATTATATACATAGTTGTATGAAATTGGGTTTAGGTGATTATGAGTGAAGTTAAATCAGTATTTAAAACGGTGTCAATGATAACTATATTTTCGGTTATCACTCGTGTTTTTGGTTTTGTTTTTCGTGTGTTTTTGTCACGCAAACTAGGTGCTGAAGGTTTGGGCGTGTATCAAATTGCGTCATCTGTTATGGGCATATTTATGACGCTGGTTGCAAGCGGATTACCTTTGGTTACCGCCAAAATGTGTGCAAAATATGACCATACTAAAGAGTACGATAAAAAGAACATTAGCGTCACTTCTGCCACCGTTATTGCGCTGGTTATTAGCCTTGTGTCCACCGCTGTTATAGTACTATTTCAAGGCGTGTTTAACAATATTTTGGGTAGCGAACTTGTTGTGGACCTTATGCTACTTATGTGCCCCGCTATCATTTTTAGCGCCGTGTATGCGGTTTTTCGTGGAGCGCTTTGGGGCAAAAACTCGTTCTTTTGGGTTAGTTTTACCGAACTACTTGAACAAGTTATTCGCCTTGTGCTTACATTTATAATGCTATACTCGGTAAGTGATATGATTGTTGCCACCAAGATTACTGCTGAAGCCTTTTCAATCACTTGCCTAATATCTGCGCTACTAGTTGCTATTATTTACTTTATTGACGGTGGAAGACTTAAATTTAAAAAAGGGCAATATAAGCCCTTAATCAAAAGTTCTGCCCCTATTACTGGCGTGCGCATTGCATCTAGTTTAATTCAGCCCCTTACCGCCACCTTAATACCAATGTTGCTTATAAATATAGGGTATTCGTCCAGCCAAGCAATAAGCGAATATGGTATACTTATGGGTATGACATTCCCGCTTTTGTTTGCTCCACTATCTGTAGTAGGCTCACTTAGCATGGTGCTAGTGCCAAAAATCTCCACCTTAAAAGTAAGCAATAAATATAATGAAATCGCATCTAATATTGAAAGTTCAATCAACACTTCCCTATTTTTATCAATGCTATTAATTCCGCTATTTATATCTTGTGGCGACCTTATAGGCATTGTACTATTTGACAATACTCAAGCGGGCATATATCTTCAACTATCGGCAGTGTGCATTTTGCCAATAGTAATTTCCAATATCACCAGTAGCGTGCTTAATGCGCTTAGTTTGGAAACAAAGTCGTTTGTCAACTATTTAATAGGCTCAGCAATATTGTTTATATGCTTGTTTGCGCTAACCCCATTAATAGGTATTAATTCGATTATTGTTGCATTCTTCTTTTCGATGGGTGCAACTGCCTTGCTTAATTTTAGAACCATTAGAAAGGAAGTGCCCGCCCTTAGCCACAAAATACTACTAAACCTATTTAAGTACGCTATTATTCTTGTGCCAACTTCGCTAATAGGTCATTTTGTATCCAATATATTATACCACTTCCTACCCGCCTTTATTGCTGGTGTGATTGGCGGTGGGTTGAGTACGATTTTAACACTAATGCTATTACAAATGTTTAAAATATATTCCGCACCAATCAATATGCTAAAAAATATGTTAAAGAGAAAAAGTAATAGACATTAATAAGCAATATAATACTAAAAGTTAGTTTACAAAAATATTTTTTTGTGTTATCATACATTTATGAGTTATGTTTTAGATAAAGAGTGGAGCGAAAATTTAGGTCAAGTAGTAGATGTTGAATTTAAAAAGTAGTTGTTTGATTTTATAAACCTTGAATATGCTACCAAAACCGTGTTTCCACCTAAGGAAAAGATTTTTAATAGTTTAAATTATGTGCCACTTGACAAAATCAAAGTGGTAATTATCGGTCAAGACCCTTATCATACCTACGGCCAAGCAGATGGACTTGCTTTTAGTTGTGCAAATGGCACACCACAACCATCGCTTACCAATATTTTTAAGGAGATTAGTAGTGATTTAGGGTTAACTATGAGCGGTAAAACTCAATTGGACAATTGGGCTAAGCAAGGTGTGTTGCTACTTAACACTTCACTTACCGTAGTGCAAGGTCAACCAACCTCACACTCAAAGTGTGGTTGGCAAACAATTATTCGTGAAATTGTAAAGATTATTAACAAATGTAACCAGCCAATAGTATTTATGCTATGGGGCGGTCATGCAAAGGGATTTATAAATATTCTTGATAACCCTAACCACTTGATACTAACCAGTGCCCACCCTAGCCCACTTAGTGCATATAATGGATTTTTTGGTTGCAAGCATTTTAGCAAATGCAATACATTCCTTACCCAAAACGGACTAACACCGATTGATTGGCAATTATAACAATAAAAAAACACTTAAGTTTTAAGTGTTTTTTTCTTTACTTTCTTGCGTTAATGTTGTTTTAATGCCAAATAAATCGTTTAATTTAAGGATACTTACTTCCATAGTCTTTTTATAGGTAAAGTGCAAGCTATGTATTATTTCTTTCTTCGTTGTATCAGGCAACAAAAGATTTTCATTTGATAGTGCTTGTTTTATTGAATAATAGTCCACACAAGCATTATACATTTTAATTAATGTTGATTCTTGATCTTGTGTTAGCGGTATAAGAATTGGTGGAAAGCTATCAACATATGTCCCATCATCTCCGTGATAATATCCCAATTCTTTATATGGTTGGGTTAAAATTGTTGTTAGAATATTACAAAATCCTACACTGTGCTTTAATTTATATTTAGAGTAAAGTTGGTTACAGATATACTTATTATTACTATATGATGAACCAATGTATATACTACGCCAAGCATCTCTAAAAATCGCATCAATAAATTCCCTTTGTTCTTCTACTGTGCCTTTTGGCAAATCCATAACACTTTGTAAATTGTTGTATCTTTTAGTCATATCATTCTACTAAGTTGCCAACATTTTAAACCAAAACCTACAATTTGTCAATACCCTTTTTTATTTATTAGTCAATTTTAACAAATTTATTAAATTTTATTGACACTAATATCTTGTTGTGCTAAAATATAAATATCTTATGAAAACTATCAATGCAAACATAATTATTATAATTTAGGAAGATTACACAAGCGACAATATTTATATTGGCATTTAGTGTAATCTGACGTAATTCAAAGCGAGCGAAATGTGAGTGCTAGCGAACGGATTATGTAATAATCCTAAATTTTAAAGTAATTTAAAATTTATTTCGCTACGCTTGTAATTTCGCATAAGCAATTTACGCTATATGTTAATGTTTGCAATGCACTACCATATAGCGTATATGGTAGTTTTTTAATAAATTATATCATTTCAAACAATGAAATGATAATATGAAAGCATGAAAATATTAAGGCGCTTCGCTTATGAAGCCGTGACTGCGTCACTTATTAAGGTCGTAATAAATATGAAAGTATGAAGTCGTGGCGTTGCCACTTATGAAGTCGTAACTTCGTTACTTGTTAAGGTAAATTTATAAATATTTATATAACCCGTCCATAATAAGCAAACTTGTTTGCGTCTTCATATGCGTTAGCACTCTTCATATTTTAATAAGCGTAGCGTCTTCATGTTAAGGCGTTATCGCCTTAACGCATAAAAGGAGTAATATATGAGAAAAGAACACGGGATACCTAATTTCCCTAAAAATGAAGAAGAAGTCCTAAAATTTTGGCAAGATAATAATATCTTTGAAAAGTTAAAGGAAAAGAACAAGCGTACAGGCAAGTACTATACCCTACTTGACGGTCCAATTACCGCCAACTACAATATGGGATTGCATCACGCTTTTGCCCGTACTTTTAAGGACGCAACACTAAAATATCGTGCCTTAAAGGGCTATGACCAACACTATCAAAACGGCTTTGACGCACACGGGCTTCCAGTTGAAGTTGGTGTTGAAAAAGAATTGGGCATTAATAGTAAAAAGGAAATTGAAGAGTTTGGTATTGGCAACTTTGTAGATGCTTGTATGAAGCGTGTTGATAAGTATTCAAAGTTAATTACTGATGGCTCAATCCGCCTAGGTCAATGGATGAACTGGGATGATAGTTATTACACCAATGCTGATAGCAATATTACTGCAATTTGGCACTTTTTAAAAGAATGTGATAATAAAAATATGATTGGTCAAAAATATCGTCCTATGCCTTGGTGTACCCGTTGTGGCACAAGTCTTAGCGAGCACGAAATGAGCGACGCTGATGCATACAAAAATGATACTTGTGAAGCAATATTCTTTAAACTTCCTATCAACGAAATTGATGCCAAGATGCTTGTGTGGACAACTACACCTTGGACATTGTCTAGTAATGTGGCAATCGCCGTTAATCCTGAACTTGATTATGCGTTTTGTGAAGTAAAAAGTGATAATTCACCTATCGTTTTATGCGAAAGTGCATTGAAGGTATTAAAAGCCGATATTGTGCGTGTAATTAAAACCGTTAAAGGTAGCGACCTTGTAGGTTATACTTACCAAACTTGTTTTGAAGAACTACCTAAACAACAATTTACCCATAAGATTGTGGCTTGGGATGCTGTAGATGCTACTGAAGGTTGTGGCGCTGTGCATATTGCCCCTGGCTGTGGTGCTGAAGACTTTGACTTAGGTCTAACCCTTGGCCTTGAACAAGTTATGCCTATTGACGAAGCAGGCGTATTCTATGATGGTTTTGGTTTCCTTACTGGGCTTAATGCAAATTGTGATGAAACTAGAGATTTAATCTTTGACGAACTTGCTAAGCGCAACAAACTATATTATCATCACTCTTACACTCACCGCTATCCACACTGTTGGAGATGTAAAAATCCGCTATTGTTCCGTTTGATTAGCGAATGGGTAATCAAAATAGATGAAATCCGCCCACAACTAATTGAGCAAGCCGACACTGTTGAATGGAACCCAGAATTCTTGGGCAAGCGTATGAAAGACTGGCTGACTAATATGGGTGACTGGTCAATTTCCCGCCCTAGATATTATGGTTTGCCACTACCTTTCTATCCTTGTGATTGCGGTAAAGTTACTGTGGTTGGAAGTAAGGAAGAACTAAAGGCTTTGGCTGTTAATCCTGAAAAAGTTGACAATCTTCCACACCTACACCGCCCTTACATTGATGAAGTTGAAATTAAGTGTCCACATTGTGGCAAGGCAATCAAGCGCATCAAGGAAGTTGGCGACTGCTGGCTTGATGCTGGTATTGTTCCGTTTAGTACTAAAAAATATTTTGAAGATAAAGATTTCTGGGCTAAGAACTTCCCTGCCAATGCGGTGGTTGAAGGTAAAGAACAAGTTCGTTTGTGGTTCTATAGTATGCTACTAATGAGCGTAGTGCTTACTGGCAAAGCGCCATTTAAAAAAGCTATGGGTACACCAATGCTACTTGCTCAAGATGGTAAAAAGTTGTCTAAGTCTAGCCCTAATAATATCCCACTTGACACAGTGTATAAAGATATTGGTGCCGACCTTGTGCGTTACAACTTTGTAAACACTCCACTAATTGCCGATGTTAAGTTTGGCTATGAAACTATTGATGAAGTAAGGCGTAAAATTTTAAATTTATGGAACAGTTATCTATTCTTTGGTACTTATGCTAATATCGACAATCCTGATTTAACTGATTATACACTTGATGTTGATAATTTAAATGTTACTGATAAATGGTTGGTAATTCGTACTAATAAGTTTGTTGAAATTTGCGACAAGGCATATGACGAAACCAATTTTGGCACAGTCACAAGCGAATTTGAAAAGTTTATTGACGAAGTGTCTAACTGGTACATTCGTATCAATCGCCGTAGGTTCTGGAAAGGCGAAAATGGCGTGGACAAACTTAATGCATACTTTGTTTTAAGTTACGCAATCAAAAATATTGCAATCTGCCTTGCCCCTATTACCCCATTCCTAAGCGAATATTTGTGGCAAAATCTTGTGCGTGAGTTGGATAAAAACGCAGAAGTTAGTGTAATGCTTACCACATTTGGTGCTAACTTGGTTGAGATTGATGACCAAGATTTAATCAAGCAAACCGATTTAATGCGTGATGTAATCACCCTTACTCAACGCCTTCGTAACGAAAAGCAAATTAAGGTTAAGCAACCACTTAAAACATTGTATATTTGTGGTGACAATGGCCTTAAATATGCGGTTGATTTGTACGAAACAATATTAAAAGATGAATTGAATATTAAAAACATTGTAATTGAAAGTGACCAAACTAAATTCAACGACGAATATTTGATGATTGACCTTCGTAAAGCTGGCGCTGTGCTTAAAGGCGATGTGCAAAAGGTTAAAAATGAGTTGTCTAATTGTAATGATGCCACAATGCAAACTTATGTTGCTGGTTACAAGGCTGGCAAAGTGTCAATTTGTGGTTACGAACTTGATAGCAACTTGTTTATACCACAAACTAAGGCAAAACAAGAATATGTAATTGCAAATGTTGATGGTATTACCGTTGTGCTTGATATCACTATTGACAAGAACTTAATGCTTGAGGGTTTATCTCGTGAATTAATTCGTACTTGCCAAGTTATGCGCAAAAATGCTAACTTTGATGTGGCTGACCGCATTGTTGTAGAATTTGCTACTACTAGCGAAGATTTGTTGGAAGTTTTAAATAACTTTGGCGACAAAATCAAAGCCGAACTTCTTGCCACCGATATCACCACCCTTAACTCTTTCGATACTGAAGAAAGCACTCAAGTTGGTGGCGACGATATCACAATCCGTATGAAAAAAATCTAGATTAATTAAAAAATAATAATAAATATTTAATTTAATACAAAAAACTCTAAGTTAAAATCTTAGAGTTTTTTCTATTTAAACTATTTAAGTGGGACTTCCAATGCTTTATCTATTTTAGCTTCATGCACTTTTCGTTTCCTATACATCATTGCTACACTCATAGGTCCGTGGTCACGCAATTCTTCAACAGCATCTGGCACAGTGTTGATTAAATCATTTAAAAATGGAAATTCTTTATCGTTACATCTAAGCCAAAGTTCCACTTCGCCGTCTTCAGCATTTTCTCTTACAACAAATTTATGTAATCCAACAATGTTTACATAATTTTTAACACTTAAAACATCATCTCCAGCAATCCTACAAGCCTGCCCACTATAGTACTTCCTATTTAATTTAGAATGAGTTAAATTGGTGTTCGCAATCTCAATTTCGGCTGATAATCTTATTTTAAATTCATCTTTAGTCATCATAATAAATCTTTCTCCTTGTGTTAATTTTAAAATAAATAATGATTTTTGTCAATACCTAATTTTAAAATACTTTAACGCTTAAGTTCACTTTCAACATTATCAACTTTATCTAATTGAGATACAATTTTACGCATAACATTTGCATCAAAATCACCCATTATATCTTTTTGGTCAAAACTAAAAGGTTTTAATCCTTGAATTTCATCTGCTTCTAGTTCTATTACCGAACCATTATACAAAGTTAGATATTTGTTATCCTTGGTCTTTGTGTAATATCCTTTAGCCACATCAAACGCTTCGTAATAATCGCCATTTTGATAAAAATAACTTGTTGTGTTCGTTGTCCTTTTGCCCCTTACATTTTGAAAATTACCTTTTGGATTATATCCTATCTGCACAACTTCATATTCTTGTTCTTCACCTAACGATGCGCTTTGAAGAGATATTGCCACATCTAAAAAGTCTTTTAAATTGCTTGGCAATTTTTTGCTCATCCCTTTAGTTTTTAATCTATTAAACAATGAATTGTCGTGCTTTTTAGCATTCTTTATAATCTTAAGCAATTCTTTATAATTTGTACTATTCATATCTTCAAAATATATGGACATCGAATGCCTTTCAGTTTCATTTTCACCAACAAAACCACTTCGTATTTCTTGCTCGCTAAAAGTTTGAACCTTAATATCAAATTTTAAACATTTACCATCTTTTACTTGGTTTAAAACAATCAGTTGTTTTAACAAGTGCTCAAATTCTTCCTTGCCAAAGCTAGCAACATCAAACATAATATAAGGCTTATTTTGAGAAATAAAACCATTTTCTAATTTTTCCGCTTCATGCCCAGCACAACACGCAAAAGTATTTATTCCGTTTGCCCACATATATTTTAACAACTCTTCCAATTCCTTTGAGCCTTCGCTAAAAGTTTTTGCATACTTTAATTGTTCTTCTTTAGTTAAAGTTGTCATATCCTTAACCACATTTTTCATTCTTGATTGTGCCATAAATTACTCCTTTGATTATTTTTCAAGCATTGCAATTGCTATTGCATTTTGATTGATATGTGAAATGCTTATGTGAATATTTTTAAACTTTTTATCATCAAAATATTGTTGCAATTTAGGCGTTACATTTACATATGGCGCACCATTATTTTGATGCAAAATTTCAATTTCACTTACCACTAAATTTAACTCACTTAAACATTTAACCACCGCTTCCTTTGCACACCAAATGCCCGCAAAATGAATACTGGAATTTTCAAATTTTTCACAATACTCAATTTCATTTTTAGTATACACTCTTTGTTTTAAATGCGTGTCCAAATTTTTAAATCTATCAACTTGCTCAATGTCAATCCCTACCATAATTCATCCTTTTAATTAAGTTGAAATAATTTTACAATAAAATATTTTATTTATTAAATTAAAATATTTAAAAATAATTTATTTTATTAAAAATATTAATTTTATGCTTAAAAATAGCATTTTTATTAATTAATTTAGTATTTATAATTTTGATAATTTAAATTTAATTATTTGTTTTAATTTTGAATTGTTTTTGTTTTATTAATTTTAAAATTTTATTTTAACAATTTATTCATCATTATTTTTTAAATTATTTAACACTTTACTTATTGTTTCATAGTCAAAGCCCTTATAACTTAAATGACGCATAAGTTTGGTTATATTTTCTTCCGTGCACTCTTTGTTTTTCATAAACTTTTCAGCCGTCTTAATTGCCACTTGCGTATCATCAAAATCTTCCAAACAAGACGACGCAATATCTTTATTAACTCCCTTTTGTATCAACTTTTGTTCAATAGCACGCTTACTTAAACTGTTTTGCTTAATGTTGACATAAGCGCTAGCAAAGTTTTCATCATTAAGTACGCCATATTCATTAAACTTATCCACCACCTTGGTTATAACATTAGTTTTGTAACCCTTATTACGCAAATAATCTTTTAATTGTTTGGCGGTTATAATCTTGCTAGACACATAATTCATTGCAAGATTGGTTGCAATCATTACATCGCTTTCAAACATAACTTCGCTTAACCTATCTTGCTCAATTTCGCTATTAGTGCTTAAGCCATATTTTACAATAATTTCACTATGCAAAATATATTTTTCGCCATCAATTTCAACTATAAAAATGTTTGGATTACGACTTGATTTTAAAGATATTTTTTTAATTAACATAAATTTATTCCTATAAATATATTTTATCAAATTTTATAAATTAGTGCAACTTTAATTAGTTGTTTTGAGTTTAAATAAATTTTATTTATCTAATGGTGTACAAAATTAAAATAATATGTTATAATAAACTTATGAGTAAAGATTACAAGAGATGTCCTAGATGTAATTACAAAACACCTATAGATTTTGGCAGATGTGGCAATTGTGGGCTTAATTATGCAAAATTTAGTTCCGCCACCAATACTGAGGCTAAAAGTGCATTCCGTATGGGCGAAAAAGAGCGAGTGTTGCATACCAAGCAAAGACCTAGCGATGTAAGCAAAATGAGTATTTTGTTAAAATGTATTTTGGGTGGATGGTTTGGTTTACACTATTTTAGTTTGGGCAAAATTTGGCGTGGAGTATTTCAAATAGTAGGTTTTGCAATGGCGTTTGTATACGCATATTGCGCAATGAAATTTAATATTCGCACTGGATATTTAGGTTACTTCGTATTGCTATGTGGATTTATTTGGGTTGCAAGCTTTATTATTTGGCTAGTTGACATCTTTTCAATTATATTCAACAAATTTAAATATCCAGTTTCCTTACCATATTCAAATCAGGAAACTAAGTAAAGGAGAGTAAATGGCTACAGTAGTTGTAGGTTTAAGTGGCGGTGTGGATTCGGCAGTTACTGCCCTACTTTTAAAACAACAAGGTTATGATGTTATAGGAATGTTTATGGTGAATTGGGAAGAAACCGATTCACACGGTATTTGCTCGGCTGAAAGTGACTTTGAAGATGTAAAGCGTGTAGCAAATGCCATTGGCATACCATATTATACAGTTAATTATAGCAAGGAGTATTGGGATAAAGTGTTTGAATATTTTTTGTCATCCTACAAAGCGGGCAGAACGCCTAACCCAGATGTATTATGTAATCGTGAAATTAAGTTTGGGCCGTTTTTAACTCAAGCAATGCAATTGGGTGCCGACTGTATTGCCACTGGTCATTATGCTAAAAAAGTTGTGCGGGATGGTGTGTCATACTTATATAAGGCAAGTGATTTAAACAAGGACCAAACCTACTTTTTAAATCAACTATCGCAAGAACAATTGTCAAAAGTAATTTTTCCGCTAGCAGATATTGACAAGCCGACTGTTAGAAAAATTGCTGAAGAGAACAATCTTGTAAACGCTAAAAAGAAAGACTCTACTGGCATATGCTTTATTGGAGAGCGCAATTTTAGAAAGTTTTTAAAAGAATATATCCCTATGCAAAAAGGCAAAATTATGGACTTGGACGGTAATGTACTAGGTGAACATGACGGCGTGATGTATTATACAATCGGTCAACGCCGTGGGTTAAATCTTGGCGGTAAGGACGGATACGAAAGTGACCGTTGGTTTGTGGTAAACAAAGATGTTAAAAACAATGTTTTGTATGTAAATTGTGGTGAATGTCCTGAAATGTTTTCAACCGAACTTGTGGCATCTTCATTTAATTGGATTAGTGGAAAGCCTAGCGACGAATTTGATTGTTTGGTTAAATGTCGTTATCGCCAGCCTGACCAAGAAGCACACATAAATGTACTTAAAAATAGTGATGTGCATATAACATTTAAAGAGCAACAACGAGCCGTAACATTGGGTCAATTTGCCGTATTATATGCTGAAGACGGAATGTGTTATGGTGGTGGCGAAATTATTGAAACACATTAAAATTTTGATTGCAAAATATTGTTAAAATATGATATATTAATTATTGTATATTATTTATGGCATAATAAGGGGTAAAAATGTCAGAAGGTGAATTGAAAAAAAATATTAAATTGTACCCATCATATCGTGCATTTGCATATGACTTCTTGTTTTTGTGGACAATTTCAATATTATATTTAACTGAGGTTAAAGGGTTATCGTACTCTCAGGTTATTTTTTTGGACTCAATATTTATGATATCCACGTTTGCTCTTCAAATACCCATAACCAAACTAATCAAAAAAATTGGACGAGTGCCTGCGGCTCGTGTTGCAAGTATATTGTGGCTGGCATTTGCTTTTATATATTTGTTTGGTGAAGGATTTGTGATATTCTTGCTTGCAAATATTTTATACGGAATTGGAAACGCTATTAGAAATATAACAGATATTGAAATATTGTCCTTATCACTTAAAAAATTAAAGCGGAAAAAGGAATTTTCACAAGTTGAAGGCAAAGGTATGTTTATGTACAACATTATAGAAGCAATAACTTGTATACTTGCTGGTTACTTGTATGAATTTGTAAGCCCTTACGCCCCTATTATAGGTACAGTTATATGTTGTGGAATTTCGGTTATACTGTCATTCCTGATTAAAGACCCAATAGACGATGACATTGAGGAATTGGAATTATCACAAGAAGAAGAAAACAAGTCAAAGCGTGAGCCTTCGTATAAAGCATTGTTCAAACGCCCATTTGTAATTGCAATGATAATATTCTGCTTTGCTTGCTCTGGAATTTCGTGTGTTCAAAACTCTCTTGCAAAAATATATATGCAAGATATAAAAATTCCTGCATATGTATTTGGATATATATTTTGTGGATTAAAATTAATTAGTGCATTTACATATAAATATGAATTTAAATATGAACTCCGCAAAGGTGTTAGAAGTTTAATAATATTTTCAATAATGTTAATAGTCGCCTACACCGCCAACGGAATAATTTATGCTATAAATCCAACATCTGTGGTATCTATAACACTAATTATGTTAATGTTTGTAGGGCAACAAGTTGCTCGTTCATCGTATCGAATTAGCATTAAAAATTATATCAACACTTGCTCCACCAAAAATGCTTTAAGCAAAACTTTAACCTTGTATTCTATGGCGGACGGATTAGGATACGCATGTATGACAATGTTTACTTCAATGGTTTTGGAAATATCAAACAATAGTTTCGTAGCGGCAAACTTGGCACTAGTGGGAGTTATGGCTATACCTCTAATTGTGGGCGTAACACTATTTGTTCGGGCACTAATTAAAAGTTATATTACTAGATGCACGGTTATTATAAAAGATTTAGAATAAATAAATTTATTAATTTAATCAATAAAAAATTCACTATAATAGTGAATTTTTTATTTACATATAATTTAAATAATGTGTAATATCCTACTTTTTCTTAAGATTAAACGACTTTAATATGTCCGCCAAATCTTCTGTAGGATTTAATGCCTCATTAATGTCAAATCCTGACTTAGATGGTATGCTTAAGTATTCGTTTGACAAAACGTCCAGTGCACTGGTAGCCCCAGCGTTACGGCGCATCACTTTACTTTCC
>JAFULP010000010.1 GCA_017473285.1 Clostridia bacterium | reverse complement strand
CCATTTTCGCCTACCAAAAATGTAACAGGCTTATTAAATGTTAAACCTCCAATATTGTTAAGATTTTTTACAACAGATAACTGGCTAAGATAATTATTTTTGGGGATTTCTTGTTTTATTTCTATCTTTGTGATATATAAAGGATCCATAACAATTTCTCCTTATATTTTTTATACATTATAGCACATCATCTAAAACCTAACAAGTAGATTTGCACAAATTTATAATTTATTAATTACATTTGCTTATTAAAAAATATTTTCTATAAAAGTGATTTTTGCGTTTTAATTCAAAACAAAATCAAACTATTTTCCTACCAACCAATTCGTCTAATGTTATTTCAAATATGTCAGCAAGTTTTATAAGTGTATAAATATCGGGCGTAGAATATCCATTTTCATAATTAGACACCAAACTCTTTTTCCCATTTAAAAGTTTGGCTAACTTTTCTTGTGTTAACCCCAAAGAGTTCCTATAAAACTTAATATTCTCTGCTATTTTCATATTTTTATAAAAATCTATTCATATTATTGACAATTGTACAAAGAACTTGTACAATTTAGTGTTAAGTACAAGATATTTGTACTTTTATATATTCCCTAAATTGTATGAAATATAGCAAAAAATTTAAGTTAGTTATAATATTTATAGTTTTAGTTTTGGCATTTGTAGGTTTTGGCTTGCTATTTAATGCTTGTTTTTTCCATAAAAATGCTACCCAAGGCACTGATGGGCATTATGAGCCAAAGGTGTACATCACCCCTACTGGCAAATGTTATCATCAACATACTTGCAGTTACACAACAAATATCTCGCCCGTTGGATTATATGAAGCCCAAAGGCGTGGATATAAATCATGTTCATATTGCGGTGGCGAAACGCATGAAACAATATGGATTGAAGGCATCAAAGCAAAGCCTGTAGAAAATAATTATATACTTTCATTTAGTATATCTTTTATATTAATTAGTATAGCAGGAATTTACATATACGGCAAAGCGAACAATCAACAAAATTAAAAAAGAAGTTTGCATAAAATCTTATGCAAACGATTAAAGAGGTTGTATTTCTTCTCTGTTAACGCTTATGGTTATAATTACATCGTCATATTTTGCTAATTAATTCTTACTGTAATCGAAAATAATCATATTGTCATATTTGTGCTATTTTCTATGTCTGTATATTCAACAACAACCTTTTCAAAGGGGAATAATAAGGGGAAAAGTATTGTCCCCTTATATCTGGCGGAGAAATCAACCAAAAAAGAAGTTTGCATAAAATCTTATGCAAACGATTAAAGAGGTTGTATTTCTCCGCTTGGCTGGGGTAGTTGGGTTCGAACCAACGAATGCTGGAGTCAGAGGCCAGTGCCTTACCGCTTGGCGATACCCCACTATTAACATTTGTATTGCTAATTACATATAACAATATCAAAAGCGACACATAAATTATATATAAAATTAATCAAATTGTCAATAAATTTAATGTTATTGCAAGTCAAATATTAAATTTTTAAAAAATTTTCAAAATTGTGTTGACAAAATGTGGTTAAGTGTGTTATTCTATAAAAGTACTTGCGGGTGTAGCTCAATGGTAGAGCGCTAGCCTTCCAAGCTAGTTACGTGAGTTCGATTCTCATCACCCGCTCCACTATGTGTCAATAGCTCAGCTGGATAGAGCATCGCCCTTCTAAGGCGAGGGCCGGGGGTTCGAATCCCTCTTGACACACCAGTAGAGCTATAGCACACAATCCTTCCTTTCTTTAATCGTGTTATAGTTCGGTATCCTAAGGAGAGATTATGAACGGTAGAATTATTAAGGCTTATATCGAGATGAAAAATTCTCAAACAAAAAACACTCCTTCAGTTAAATCTGAATCCAATCCCAAAAAGATTAAGCCTAGATGTTGTTCAAAATCCAACAGCACAAAAGTAATTTCAAAGTAGTAATCTCAATAATATCGTTCGTAAAGTACCGCAATTAACAATTGCGGTCCACCTCGAATTGATAATATGGTGGGTATAGTTCAGTTGGTAGAGCGCCAGATTGTGGTTCTGGTTGTCGTCGGTTCGAGTCCGTCTACCCACCCCATTTATTAAAAATAACTTAGTCTTATGATTAAGTTGTTTTTTCATTATACTATATGGACGAGAACCGACCATTTGGGGTCCCCATAAGCACTGGTTTGATTTTGATGATTTAATATATCCAGCGCTATTTTAAGTTAAAATTTAAATAGTTAATCATAAAAAATACAGGGATGTTACTCCCTGTATTTTGCTTTATAATACATTTTCGCTTGATACTTTTGGTGTTGATGTGGCTTGAGTGACAACTGTCGCAGATTGAACTTCAACTGTTGATGCCACAACTTCTTGTTTAATCCCGTCTTCAATAACGGTTGAAGTAGATTCTTGAGCATTTTCAGTATTGTTAATATTTAAATCTTCAACTGCATTTGCTTGTTCTGGTGTCGATGTTTGAGTCAATTTTTCAGTTAAGCCATCCTTAATAGTTTCAAATTGCTTAACAATACTCAATATATTGTTTTCAAATGTATTAGTTAGTTGAGTAAGCATATTAGTTATATTATCAGTATCCACACTTTTATTAACCGTTACTTCATCGCTAGAACTATCACTTACTATGCCCGACATTACAAGTAGTCCTAGTATTGCCATAATGATTTGATTTAGATATTCGGTTTTAATTTCAACATTAAACACCGCTTGCAAAATCAGCACCACAGCACTTATCATACTAACCCAAAAGTTGCTACTTTTTAGTCTTTTTAAAAATTTCATATACTCTCCTTTTAAGTTTATCAAAATTTTAAATATACAAACTTAAAACAAATTCGTATAATGCAATGTTTTGATTGTTTTAGTTTCGCTTAATATATTCAAGTTGAATTAAATTCACACTAGGATTTTCAATATTGGAACTAACTTCCAATTTAAACATTTTGCAAGGAATAATGCTTTGAAAATTGTTTATTCCGTCACAATAAGTGGTAAAAGAATATTCATTTTCATCGGTTATAACCTTTAACAAAACATCCTTGCTTCCCTCCACAAGCATTTTGCGGATTGTGATATCTTCCATTTGTTCTTGAACAATGTTGTTTGTGCGATACACTCGTGGTAAAACCTCGTCAAAACATTTGCCATCATTTGTAATTTCGCCAATTTTATCCTTGTGTAATGAATTAAAAGTTACTATAATTTTTTCTTCAATTTCAGCCTTTAGTGCAAGCATATCTTTAATGTCAACTCCACGAATAATTTCAAAAGAATAGTCGTGCAAATTTAGTTTAATCAAAGCATTGTTCTTCATATCCGCTTCGGTTTCACAGCCCACAATGTTGTCGTCATTAAAATTTAATCTTAATGCTAGATAATAACTGTCTTGAAGATTGGCTGCCACAGCATATTCGTTGATGCTATCAATTAACAGATTTTGTAGCACATCAATTTTGCTAACGCTTACGCCATTAAATTTGTACACTCCATCACGAGTAATAAATATAACACAATCGCCACACACGCTTACAGTGTTAGGATAAATTTTACTATCGCTTAAATATATTTGATTGTATGTAGGTTCGGATTTAGCATAGGTATTTAAACGGCTAATGCCATAATCACGAAATACATATAAATTTTCCTTAAAGTTTACCATTTTGCGACAACTGCCACATTCATCACTTAGCGTAAAATACTTAGTACTATCACTTTCGGTACCCACACTTTCAGGGTCAAGATTGGATGTGTACCAAATCTTATCACTTTCGCCAGCAATAGTGCAATACAACACATCATTGTATACGCTCATACTGGTGATGGTTGGCACATTGCTTAGTTCGTATGGAGTATAGCCAGTTGACCACACCATAAGTTTGTCATTGGCGCTAATCAAAATAGAGTCTAAGCCGTCCTTTTTGTATTCCAATACAATAGGGATTGTGTCAAACACAATTTGATATGTCCAATTTAGCATATTTGCGCTTGAAAACATTTGAAACACATACAGTTTTCCATCCGAGCCATGAAACAATAGCCTATGAGCAGTTTGATTGGTGTACGAAAAGTATTGTTTAAAATACATCACCTTGTTGAAATATTCTAACCCTAATGCTTGATAATCTAATGCATAAGGCTCAGCGGTTATGTCGTTTGCGGGATAAACGGTCAAACTTTTAATGCCAAGTCCTTTTTCAAGCACTTTGTTATTGTTGTTAAAATTATATAGTTGCGCACAATTTACTTCCGTATTTGTTCCCTTGTTAGGTAAACCCATTTTGGAAAAATCTTTTAGTGTAATTTTGCCTTTTGGGCTTTTTGCTTTGACGCTAATCATTGCCAACTCCTACAAGGCATGGCAAAAACTTTAAGATTTTTTATTTGAGAAAGCCTTTCAGCATAATGTGCGTTATATATATTAAATTCTTCCAACAGCCCTGTTGCTAAACAGTAGTATGAGTTTAAACCATTAATTAACAAATCTTCCTTTATTGAATCGTTATATATTTCAATTTCATCAAACACACTATTTGTTAATGGATATTGATTAAATATTACTGTATATCTTCCATCTTCATCAACATAAACTCCGTCTTCATCAACCGAATATTTTACATAGCCATACTCGTTTTTCACACCTATCACTTTTGATAATCTAGTTAATAAAAGCCTAGGTATTGTTTTACCAACGGTAGTGTATGACACTTCTTCAACCTTTGGCGCATACGAATTTACTTCGTTTAACACAATTTTAGCAAATTCAAACATTCGTTTTAGTGCAAAATTATCGTCTAAAACATCTTTTTCGTTGGTTGCTGAAATGGTAATCAAACTTGTGTCGTTTAAAATTTCTTTAATATTTAACATTATAGCACTTTTATTAATTAAATCTAATATAGTCATTTGCTCTCCTTTTATTTAGTTAATTGTCGCAATTTATTTTCGGCAATAAGAGATGATTGTTGTTGTATTTTTAATTGATTTTCGTGTTCGATTTTGGCGTTGGTTGCATCAATTTGCTCAATAATTTGCTCAAGATTGTCAACGCTTGTATCATACAAATATTTAATACACCTTATATCCAATTCATTATACGGAAGTCTGCACACATAACTCAAAGGCGTCCAACCAATCAATTCAATTTCGCCCTGCAGGTTAGTGGAATATATTTGATAGGCATTGGTTGCCGTATCGTACACCACCCTATAGCTTACATCAAACTTTTTAATGCGGTTGCAAATATTATATACATCACTTTTAATTAAAATTTTCATATTCTCTCCTAAAAAATTATCGCAAGTAAGTTTCAGCCTTTACCATAACACAACACTATATACACTCTGAATAACTATACTTGCGATATTTTACCAGTTAAAACAATTAACTAATTTATTTAAATTTAATTTTTATTCAAATTATGACGCAAATGGATTAGTTACAGTTGTGCTGATGTTAGTAAATTTGGCTTGACCATTAGGTTGGTCACAGATTAAATCTGCGTATTTTACTAAAGTTGCAGTATAAGTAGGGTAACCAGCCTTTTGATGTAAAATGTTGCCATTTTCACCTTCAATCCATTCCCAGTCACACAATTGATGAAGTGTAAACTTAGAACTATCTAGCATATACAATGTGCCGTCTTCAACAAATCTATCTGCCACTACTGGAATGCCGTTAAATGACACGGCTTTGTATCCGCCAGCCAAGTTCATAACATCAATATTACGACGATAGCAAGACAAATATTGCATATATGCCCTTCTTACGCCTGAGCCACAAGTAATGATGTCGATTTCACTTGCAGAATTTTCAGCCAAATAGTCAACAGCAGTTTGAAGTAATTCATCACTAATTTCAGTTGACTTGGTTGAGATGTATGGAGTAAGCCATAGATTATCCGCACGAGTAAGTCCATACAATGTGTCGGTTGAACCAAATATTGCACCAAGACCAGTAATTTCGTGGTCCTTGCTTCCTTGAACATAAGCAATAGCGCCAGTAGCGACACCTGTCACAGCGTTGTCCACTGTGATAGTTTTGTTAGTTATGTCCACGCTTACAATGCGGAACACTTCTTCGCCACCAAAGTCGATGCACATACCTTCAGCAAAGTTCTTTACACTGTTAAAAGTAACCACTTTACCAGTAGGGTCAGCACTTACTGTGCCCAACGCACCAGTACCGTCGCCGTACAACATACGGCCTAGGTTAAACTTACTTGCAGTAAGTAGTCCTTCCATTTCGGCGTTTAGTAAATCTACAAACGCACCAGCACTTGAACTGCTTGCACGAATTGCCTTATCCGAAATTGCGATTTGACCATAAAGGTTTTTAAGTGTAGTTTTAAATTGAGCATAACGATTGCTCTTAGCAGCAGGAAGTTTTTCAGTTTCATCCCCCGCTCCAACACCACCGTTTAAACCGATAGGTGCCATTTTGATAATATTTTTACCATACACATCCGCACTTGATTGCTTAATTTTAGCAAGTAGTGGGTTTGCATTAGTATTTAATTGATTGCATACAGCATTAAGATAAGCGTCCTTTAAGGCGCTTTCAGCAGTTGTTAAACTTATCATATAATTCTCCTTTAAACTTGTTTAATAATGTTTTTTGCCAACTTACCTGCTTCCTGAATTGTGGAAGGGTTGTTTGGCGGGCTAAGCGGAATTGAACTGCTAATATTGGACACAACTCTTACTGGAGTTGCGTTTGTCAAGTTTGCTAAATAATCACGAATAATGTTGTCCCTTATGGTTTGATTGTTGTACACATAACTGTTTAAAAACTGTTCGTCTTCCATATATTCGGTTGCGGACTTGTAGTTCTTTTCCAAGTTTTTTAACAATTCTTCTTGCACAATTTGGCGATAATCTTCACTTTCAATATCTTTAATTGATTGCTTAATGTCTTGTGAAAATTTTTGGGCAATATTGTGATTTTGTTCCAATTCTTTAATCGCTTTGTTGATTTTTTCTTCACGAGTGAATTCAGTTTTTGAATTTTCCAACTCGCTTAATCTTTGGCTTTTCTTAGTAAATTCGGTTTGCAACGAGTTGTATGCTTTAAGCAAACTTTCTGCATCCTTAAATTTACCTAAATTTACGGAGCCTTTATCAGTTATTTGCGAAACAGGGCTTTCAGTCGATTGATTAACTTCAGTAGTGCTATTTTGATTACTAGCCACTTGTAGTTTTTCATTTACATTCTCCCCTTGCAAAGTTTGATTAATAGGTTGTTCCATATTGTTCATATTTTTCTCCTTTTATTTATTTTGCAACGCCTTATGTTGCTCAATGTGATTTAATAATCTTTGTTTTACTTCTTCATAATTTTTGCAGTCCTTGATACCATTGCTTAAAATATATGAAATGTGCTCTTCGATATGTATTTCATGGTCATCAATAGGCAAAATTTTAACATCTGCATTTCGCATTGATATATTTTCTTCCTGAGCACGATTAATGTGTAGTGCATTAATATCGGTAGAGTGTTCCCAAGTTCCAAACCCTAGTAAGTCTAGGCATTTTGAACGCATACTTTGCGAAAATTTGCCGTCTTTGTCATACAATATTCCAGATTTTAATAGGTCAAGTAGCATTGTACGCCTTGTTCCAACGCTTTCGCCAAGAGCGGTGGATGTATCAAACACCACATCATCACTGCGAATAGAGTTTTTGTCCCAATAATACATTTCAACATCGCCCATTTCGCCTGCGATTTTAATTAGTCTTGGCATCATTGCAAATTGTTTATATAACCTTAAAATATGTTTTGCAAGTAGTTTTAGGGCTTGCTTAGCACTGTCAATTGCGCTGATTACACGGTTGTCATCTTGCTCAATTAACAACTGCAAGGCTGTACCCGAAAGATTGGTGTAATTTTCACTATCGTCCATAAGGTCGCTTACGCCCGCAAGATTTTTAAATTCATCCATCAACCTTTCTTCTTCCGCCTTAAAATCGGCATTAATGTCAGGCGTGTTCATAATAGTAGGTGCTTGTCCGCCTTGGCGGTACACTAGCACTTTACCCGGTGACAAACCATCTTGCTCAAGAGCATCGGTGTCCACACTGCCATCTTCAACAGTCAACACTCCCATTGATATACGATTAAAATATTCGTGCTTGCGGTTTCGTATTGCGTTGTATGCACGCTGAATAGGCACAAGTCTTTCAATAATGCTTACACCATAAAAACATCCTGGCATATATGCGGAAGTTTGCTTAATAAATGGCAACACTCGCTCGTTGTTATCGCCATTTAGGTATGGCAAGTCGCCGTCAAACAACAACTTGTCACCCGCCACAATTGTAAGTCTGCCTTGTGGATATGTTCGGTTTGGCTTTGTATACTTTTCAATCAATACACAATGATTGTCTAGTGCGATATTTGTAATCTTGTTGATGTGCGCATCATAACCTAGCCCACCGCTTGAGCCAAAACCACTATCTAGGCTAAACGAGTGTACATCTTCGGGCTCGATATTTACACCATAAATATTTTTAATGGTGTCCACACTTACCGCTTTTGCATGAATAATACTTCCCACATCGTTCATACTTTCACACGATAAGTTGTCGGGCAAAATTTCAAAAGGCGAACACACGCTAATTTCCACATCGCCTTCCTTAATTGATTTTTTATCATCTGTTGCAACTATCATACCCGCTTCGCTATTCCAAGTGATTTTATAAAATGCTGTACCGCAAATTTCACACCAAGTGCTAGCATACTTAGACAGTGCTGGCAAATCTAGCCTGTTGGACACTGATTTAAATATTTCCTTTGATAATTTAGCACTTTTGATATCGGCAATATCCATTGAAGCGGGCAACACTTCAATATTCGGATTTAGTCGTGTAATTTTTGATATACGAGTTTCAATCATTGGCGCAATATGATTAAACACTTCCTTTTCCTGCCAAAAATATT